>PIVZ01001184.1 GCA_003354045.1 bacterium | reverse complement strand
CACCGGCGCCGCAGCCGCCGACCCGGACATCAAGGTGGCCGGCTCCGACAATATGATGATCCTGATCAAGGAACTGGCCGTTCGCTACCAGGAAGCCCGCCCGGACGTGACCATCGACGTACGAGGTGGCGGCCCAAAAGCGGGCCTCGCCGCCCTGCGCATCGGTGAGGCCGACCTGCTTACCCTCGATCGGCCCGCCACCGCGGACGAGACCCGCGCGTGGCGCACGGGCAAGCAACCGGGGCTCCAGGGCTTCCCCATCGCGGTCGACGCGGTCGTGCTCGTCGTTCACCCGAAGAACCCACTCGAGTCCCTGACCTACGACCAGATCCGAAGCCTGGTGCTGGGGCATACAAAGCTATGGAAAGACCTGGGCGCCGCACTCGACCCGATGCCCGACCACGAACACGCGCCCGACTGCGTGCTCGAGCATCCCACCGAAGCGTTCATCCGACTCCATATGCCCGACCGTAATTCGAGCCCGTACGCCACGCTCGCACAACGCGACCTCCTTCCCGCCGCCCTGATGGCACACCAGGCGAAGGCTCCAAACACAAACGTGACCGGCGCCGTCGCCGACGACCAACTCGCCATCGGCGTCACGACCTTCCACCAGGCGGGCCACACGAAACTACTGGCAATCCGCCAGACGCCCGACGATGAAGCCGTCACACCGTCGCGCGAGACCATCCAATCACGCAAGTACCCGCTTGCACACTACGTCTACCTCTACAGCTCCGGACAACCGTCCCGCCCCATCCGCGAGTTCCTGGCCTTTGTCCTCGGCGCTCAGGGGCAGCTCATCATCAATGGGCCTCGTAAAGCTGGTGATGATGT
>PIVZ01001183.1 GCA_003354045.1 bacterium | reverse complement strand
GGGCCACTCTGCGGTCTGAGCGGACGGGTCGCTCTACCACCCGTCGATGTCCTGGGCGGCGCCGGGTTCGGCATTGATGTTGCCATCGATGGCGAGTGGGCGGCCGTAGGCGCGCAAGAGTACTTCGACATTGGCCATGACGCGGGCTCAGCTCATCTTTTCAAGAAGGAGGGTGGACTCTGGTCGTTCGATCAGACCGTCACCGCCTCCGACGGCGTAGCGGAAGATGGCTTCGGGGGCGCGGTAGCCATCGACGGTGACGCCATGGTGGTGGGAGCGAGCCGGAACAACAGCGTCAAGGGAGCCGCGTACATCTACCGTTTCAACGCCGCGTCCGGCATCTGGGAGGAGGAGCAGAAGCTGGCGCCCGACCCCGCGGATCGTGGCATCCACGGGAACACCATCAACTGGTTCGGGAGTTCGGTGGCGATCGATGGAAACGTCGCCGTCATAGGCATGATCCAACGGGGAACTGTGTATGTTTATCGCTACGACGGCGCGACGTGGAATCTGCAAACTCGCCTGCGTCGAACCGACAACGGCGGTCTCCCCTGTGGCTGCTCGTTCGATACGTTCGGTGAAAAGGTAGCGATCGACGGTGACACCATTCTCGTCGGCGCCCCTCAGTCCTCTCAGGCCGGCTCGGCTTACGTCTTTACCTACGACGGCGGAAGCGCGAGCTGGAGCCGTGTGGCGAAGCTGACCGCCACCGATGGTGTCGCCGACGATGCCTTCGGCCGCTCGGTGTCTCTTCACGGTGACACTGCCCTGGTCGGGGCGAGCCGGGACGACGACGGCGCATCCGGCGCCGGCTCGGCCTATTTCTTCGACAAGCCCG
>PIVZ01001182.1 GCA_003354045.1 bacterium | reverse complement strand
TCGCATGTGAATCGCCGCGGACGTTGTGACACCCGGCATCCGGTCCATGCGTAAGTCGGAGAACTGACCGTATGAACTTTTGGACGGAAGTACACTGGTCCGAGGGGTTGTTCCTGCGGCCGCACCACCTGCAAACATCGCAAAGGTGGCTCGAGACGGTCCTTCGAGGCGGAATCGACTCGTCTCACCCCTTCATGTGGGGCTTCATCGAACTGAACGTGGCATCCGAGCCGCTCGAAAACTTCACGCTACGGGTAGACAACTGCTCGGTTCGCATGAAAGACGGCTCGTGGGTGCAGATCCCCGAAAACACACAGGTGCCGCCGCTGAACTTCGAGGACGCGCTCAACGCCGGACACGGCATCGTTGACATCCACTTCGGCATCCCAGAGATGCAGGAGGTGCGGGCCAACTCCGTCTCCTTAGAGAACCCCGAGCAGGTCGACGGCACGCCGCGTTTCGAACCTCATTCCATCTTGAGGCGCGACGAGAATACGGGCGCTAACCCGCAGATGATCTACGTTCGGCGTGCCCGCGGCCGGCTCTTTACCGCCGATCAGGACATGACCGGGTACGAGACGGTGCCGCTGGGCCGCGTGAAGCGATCGGACCGTCCCGGCGCACTGCCGGAATTCGATCCGCTCGGCGCGGGCCCGCTGATGTCGGTACAGGCGGACGCGGGACTCAGCGGCCTGGTCAACTCGCTCATCGACCAGGTCGAGGCCAAGGACGAGGTGCTCGCACGCGAGGCGCGGGAGCATCGGATGTTGTTCACCGACGGCGTGGCAACCAACACCGAGCATTTGCTCAAACTGCACGCCATGAACCAGGCCCGGGGG
>PIVZ01001181.1 GCA_003354045.1 bacterium | reverse complement strand
GCGCGTAACATGACTGGCTCTGCGATATTCGAGGCTACCGGCATCCGTGTATTCAGGCTCGATAGCGTATCTTGAAAGACGATGCGCATGTCACGGCGCAACCGACGAAGCTCGCCGCCCGAGGCCGACCGTACGTCCACGCCGTCGAACCGGACCGCTCCTGCCTCGGCGTTGACGAGCCTGAGCACGGCACGCCCGAGCGTGGACTTGCCGCACCCACTCTCACCGACCAGACCGAGCGTGCGGCCCCGCGGCACGTCAAAACTGACGCCGTCGACGGCGCGCACCACACCGGCGACACGTCCGAGCAGCCCGCGTCGTACGGGGAAGGAGACCGACAGGTCGCGAACACGAAGCAATGCGTCGGCATCAGGCACAGGTCACTCACACTCACCGGGTAGGGTCGATCTGGTCAATCACCTCCGAGCGCACGGGCTCGATGCTCCAAGGTGCGTCGCTGCTCACTGCCTTCCGGCAGACTCTTGATCGCTCGCTGATACAGTCGGACCGCCTCGCTCAGATCGCCGCGCTGGGCGAAGAGTTCGGCGCGGCAGATCAGAACCGGCAAAGCGTTCGGCGCGATTTCGGCCGCCCGATCCGCCAACCGCTGGGCATCTTGAAGGTCGCTTCCCGCTCGCCGTTCCAAAAGGAGCATTGCCAGCTCGACCGCTGTTTGAACGTGACGCGGTTCGACCTCGAGGCAGTGGCGGTACTGGTCGATCGCTTCGTCACGCCGATTCAGATAGACGAGCATCACGGCGTATTCGTTTTGCCACTCGAACGAATCGGCAAATCGGTCGGCATCGCGGGCGAGAACTGTGAGCGCCTCGTCGGCTCGCCC
>PIVZ01001180.1 GCA_003354045.1 bacterium | reverse complement strand
GGCGCTCGCGGGCGTAGTGCCGCTCCACTGGTTGAGGATGAAGACCCGTGGACGACGAAGATCAAGCGCACTGGTGACGAGGTCTATCTCGAGGCGGACCTGATCGCCAATACAATTCTAGTTTCAGCTACACCGGCGAAACTGGCGCGGATCGACGCGATCATTGCGCAATTCGATCAGGAAGAGGGCGACTTGCCGCCAACACCCGAGGTTCCGAAGTTCACGGTCGAGTTGATGTGGGTCGACCCGATGGACGCCGAGTGGGACTGCGACGCCCTGTTCGAGACCATGTGGCAGAAGGAAGAGAAGCCTCGCTGCGAGGCGGCCTTCTTCGGTGATTTCCTGGTGATCGAATACCCGCATGAGGATGATTTCCCGGAGATCGAGAACCTCATTCGCAAGTACATCGACAAGAAGCCGGCACGCGGGGCGCGATTGGACGAGCGCGAGGTTCTCGCGGTGCCCAAGGGCATGACGGCCGAGCAGGTGGCGGATTGGCTAAGGCGGAACAACCCACAACTCGACATCAGGCTCGCTGATATGAACGAGCGTACGGAAGTCGATTACGGGGTCGAGGAACTCAAGGCGCCCAAGGCAGGCCGGTCCGAGTGCATCGTCCCGAGCGGTTTCGCGCGAATGACGGATGGCCTCCTGGCTGCCATGGGAGGGCTCGGCGCGGCGGATGACGACCCGGATCCGCCAAGTGGCGGGGACGCTGATTCCGAAGAGAAGGATGCTCTACAGGACTTTGCGGAGGCACTGGCGGATGGGCCCGCGCCCGGCTCGGCGACGACCGCAGACGACGAGACAGAATCGGATGTCGAGGAACGCGAGCAAGTCA
>PIVZ01001179.1 GCA_003354045.1 bacterium | reverse complement strand
GGATCGCGGAATGAATCCGACCGCATCAGATAGTTTGGGCCGACCAGGATGGTCTCGCCCGTTTCGCCCATACCGGTCCGCAAGGCCATGACGTCGTCGATGGCCTGTGGTGAGAGCTGCAGGGCCACGACCAGTTGGACCTCCCCGTCGCCAATGACCGGCTGGGCAATAAACATGACCGGCTCGTCGTTGCTCGGCGCGTAAGGTCCGAGGTCGGCCAGGCCGAACTGCCCGGTCTTCAACACCGTGCGGACCAGCCTGCCCAGGCTCGAGTCCTTGTAGGGACCAGTGATGAAGTTCGTTTGATGATCGGCCTTGTGCGCCACCGAGTAGAAGCACTGGCCGTCTGGGTCATCAGGAACAGGTCGTAGTGGCCGTACCGCTCCGTGTATCTGGTGAGGAAGTCTTCGACCTGGCCCTCCAGAGTGGGCGTGATGACCTGTTCGAGACTGTCGGTGGTTATCATGGCCCAGGCGGTGTCGCCGATGTTGACCGAGTTGTACTTGACGAGTTCCACAGAGCCGGTGCTGCCGACCTTTGTCGCGGTGCCGGATTGTCCGGCCAAGGCGGCCTCGATGAACTTGTCCGATTTCACATCACCGATCTTGCCGCTCTTGATGACCCGATCGCTGCGGAGAGAGGTCTTGCCGTCGGCGTCTCTGCCAACGAGATAGGTCTCGGTGGTGGCGCCCATGCCGGACCGCTGCTGGACGATGGTGTTGATCTGGTCGGGAGAGATCTGGAAGGCAGCGACGCCGATCAGCTCGCCGGCCGTGTCGCGGAGGGGGGTCGAGAGGAACGCGGCTGGTTCGTTCGAAGGCTTGTGCCATTCAAAGTCGATC
>PIVZ01000569.1 GCA_003354045.1 bacterium | reverse complement strand
ACCTGCAACACTAAAAGAACGGCGCCCGGATTATCTGGTAATCCTGCCCTGGAATATTGCCGAAGAGGTCATGAAGCAAAATGCCGATCTTGCGGCGAAAACGAGTAAAGTCGTGGAAGCGCTTCAGCTTGCGAAGATCACGGAAGCGCCTGTCGATCAGGCCAAGCTTGAGCAAAATCGCCACCCCCGGATTAGGCGGATGGATGTAGAAGGGAATGAAATTGAAATCGAAGAGCTTGGGCATGAGTTCGCCGTCATCCGACTCGACGACCATCATGTTCCCGGAATGCAGGTCAATGTCGTAGAGACCCGCCGCGTGGGAGAGCTCGACTATCTTGCGCACGTGCTCGAACACTGCCTCAGTGAGCTCGCCCGCCTGGTAGCGATGATAGTAGAGACGCCCGTCGAGCTTCTCCTGTATGAGCGCCGAGATCCCGGCAGTGCTCAGGTACGCATAGGGACGGGCAACGTAGCGCGCCATGCCGGGCGCCTCGTAGAACGCCAGGTTGCGCTCGTACTCGAACCGCGCCAGCTCCTGGTCGTGCAACCGCGCATGGCGCTCGATCGACCCGGCCTTATACAGCTTGAGAGCCACCTCGCGCCCATCCCACTCGGCCTTGTAGACCACGCAGCTCACCCCCTCGCCGAGTTTCCCGGTAATGCGCGCGTCGCCTATTGCGCTCAACTCGAGGCCACCCGCACCTTCCTCGGAATATACCTGCCTGCGTCTGTGTCGCAGCCGTCTCATCTGCACCCCCTCGCCTACTCGCAAGAATCTTCCGCAACCGGTGGAACCTCGGCAAGTACGACCCACTTGTCCGACATCGCCCGCGCCACGGGGAAAATTTCGATGATGTCCAGGCCTGCCTCCTGTAGCTCCACCTCCAGCTCATCGCGCGTGAGCCGGTTACGCAGCGGATCCTTGGTCAGACCGAGAGTCCAGCGAATCCTCCACCACGCATACCGTGAACCGTGCCGGTGACGGTAGTCGATGATCAGCCAGCGGCGGGTCACCCGGCGCATCTCGTTCAGTATCTTTCGCCGCCCTTCCTTATCGACGTGCAACATGAACCGTATCGAGATCACGCAATCGACCGAGCGCGCCGCCAGTGGCAGCGCCTCGGCATCCGCCTGCACATATCCGATCGCGGCGGTGCCCTCGCCCGCGACCTGCGCCACCTTCAACATCTCCAGCGAGATGTCGCTACCAAAAACCTCGTATCCCTGTGCGGTCAAGTCGCCTGTAAAACGCCCGGTTCCACACGGCATGTCGAGCACCCTGCGCACGTCGCGCGTCCGCCCCAGAGCCGCCTGTATCGCCGCCCACTTTTTTTTGTTGCGCCGACGGCGCGAGGGACTCGTGAAGCGATGTGCGTCGTAGTCGGCGGCTACGGACTCATCGCGGTAGAACCCCTTCTTGTAGCCGTAGTCGCGACGCCGATCGGCACGGCTCACGTCCTCGGCGCTCGGCTTGTGATCGTTCTCCGACATGCCGCGGCGCACCCGCTCAATCGTCGGCGAGGCCCATCATACGCGACAGAATGAGCTTCATGACCTCGTTGGAGCCTGCATAGATGGGTATCGCACGCACATCTACGAAGTCTCGCGAGACCGGATACTCGGCCATGTAGCCGTAGCCACCATGAAGCTGCACGGCATCGTAGGCGACCCTGTTGGCAAGGTCACCGAGCCACCATTTGGCCATCGAAACGCGGCGCGTGATGTCCTCCCCGGCAATGAACTCGTCGATGATCGCATCGAGAAAGCTGCGCCCGATCTCGATCTCGGTGGCGCGCTCCACGATCTTGAAGGCGTTGTGCTGGAAGCTGCCGATCGACTGCCCGAAGGCCTTGCGCTCACGCACGTACGGAATCGTCTTGTCCAGAATCTGCTCGGCGGCCACCTGCGCGGCGATGGCTATCATCAAACGCTCGCGCTGCAAGTTGGACATGAGATAGCGAAAGCCCTGTCCCTCGGCACCGAGAAGATTGTCTACCGGTACGCGGCAATCCTCGAAGAACATCTCGGCCGTGTCCTGACAGTGCTGTCCTATCTTTTCGAGCTGCCGCGACTTGACGAACCCCGGTGTTCCTTCTTCGACGACGATCAGACTCACACCCTGATGGCGGGCCTTGGCCTCGGGATCGGTTCGCACAGCCATCACGATCAGGTCGCACTCGATACCGTTGGAGATGAAGGTCTTCTGCCCATTGAGGACATAATGGTCGCCGTCACGAACGGCGCTGGCTCGCAGGTTCGCAAGGTCCGAGCCGACCTCCGGCTCCGTCATGCCTATGGCGGTCACCAACTCGCCACTCGCACAGCCGGGCAGCCAGCGGGCCTTCTGCTCCTCACGGGCAAGCTGCTCTATGTAGGGGACCGTGATGTCGGAGTGTACTGAAACGCCCGTCTGCAGGCCCATGGAACCGGTCCTGCCGAGCTCCTCGCAGACCACCACCGAGAACGCGAAATCGGCGCCGCTGCCACCGTAGTCCTCCGACAGCCAGGGGCAAAGGTAGCCGTGTCGCCCCATCGCCAGCCAGAACTCGCGCGAGACCTTACGCTCCTTCTCCCACCCTTCGAGCTGGGGCGCGACCTCCCCCTTAACGAAGCCGCGAAACGCCTCTCGGAACGCGTCCAGCTCGGCGGTCCTGTACGCCGGTTTCGGCATCACCTCATACTCCTCGCCAATTTACCGAGCTCGATCGACGGCAACGACCTCTGCGCTTGCGGCGCCGGAGGAAGGTAGAACGCGTTTCGCTCATCTCCAATCGCGAACCTGCTCTTCCGGTCACCGCCATCGCGAACGCCCTTCGCCAGTGCTCGACTCGTCAGGAAAACTACGGCACACCACTGTGTAAGACAATCGCGGGGACGGCAACTATGAACTTCAACGACGAGCCGGTTTACGTGGGCCGTGACTTCGGCGGCCGCCAGCTGACAATCGATGCGGCACTGGTCGATCGGTACTGCAATGCCATGGGAGAGAGGCCGCCGCTCTATGAGGGCAGCGCGCCGGCGCTCGTCCTTCATTCGGAATGCTACGAGGACCTCTCGTGGTACCTCCGCAACCTCTTCGGCAATCTCCATGCCCGGCAGGAGTGGGAGCTGTTTGCCGCCATACCGTTGGACACCGGCGTGACAACCCGTGGCTTCATTCGCGATCGCTATCGCAAGAGGGGCCGCGACTACATAGTCAAAGAGACCTGGGTGCAGACCGCCGATGGGCGGCTGCTCAACCGCGGGCTGACACACCAGAGCTTTCTGGTCGATGACGGCGGCGCCAATCAAGACAAGGACGTCGTAGACAAGAGCCGCGAGAAGAAGAAAGAAAGAAAGTTCGAGATCGGCGGCGGCGACGGCCGCTTGCTCGAGCCGCTCGAGAAGACCGTGGACGAAGAGATGTGCATGGCCTTCTCGGGACCGGAGGAGAACTATCACACCAACCGCGAGGCCGCCCGCGCCTTCG
>PIVZ01001178.1 GCA_003354045.1 bacterium | reverse complement strand
TATCGTTCGCGTTGAGGTCTTCCATCTTGATCTCGGCGATCTCGGCAAGCTGCGAGCGGTTCACCTTCGCCACCTTGGTCTTGTTCGGCTCGGCCGAGCCCTTCGCGATCTTGGCCGCGCGCTTCAGCAGGACGGCCGCCGGCGGCGTCTTGGTGATGAAGCTGAACGTGCGATCCGCGTAGACCGTCACGACTGCGGGAATGATCAGGCCCTGCTGTTCCTGCGTACGGGCGTTGAACGCCTTGCAGAACTCCATGATGTTGACGCCGTGCTGACCGAGCGCCGGGCCGACCGGCGGCGACGGATTCGCCTGCCCGGCGGGGCACTGCAGCTTGATCATGCCGATGACCTTCTTCGCCACGGTTCTACGCCTTCTCCACGTGTTCGAAATTCAGCCAGACGGGTGTCGAGCGGCCGAAGACCGCAACCAGCACCTGGACCTGTTCCTTCTCGGGTCGAACCTCAGCCACTGTCCCCGAGAAGTTCGAGAAGGGCCCGCTGACCACACGAACCGACTCCCCTTCTTCGAACGTGAACTTGGGCTTCGGCTTCTCGTTCTGCGCCTGCCCGATCATGCGGCCGACGTCCTCTTCGGGAATCGGGGTCGGCATCGAGCCCGCGCCGACGAAGCCGGTGATCTTCGAGGTGTTCTTGACGATGTGCCAGACCTCGTCGTCGAGGTCCATCTTCACGAGGATGTAGCCGGGAAGGAACTTGCGCTTGCTCGTCTTGCGCTGCCCCTTCACGACCTCGACGACGCTCTCTGCTGGAATGAAGACGTCCTCGATCGACTCCTCGCGGCCGAAGGTCCGCGCGCGCTCGAGCAGAGCGGCCTTCGCCCG
>PIVZ01001177.1 GCA_003354045.1 bacterium | reverse complement strand
TAAATCGAGTCAAGGCCATTTTGTGCATGGCCGTTGCGCTGGGTGTCACCGTGACATTTAGCGGAAATGCTCTGGCTGGACTTGTCAACAACGGCAGTTTTGATATCTTCAAGCCAGGAACGGGCTACACAGTCGGCGGAGTATTGGACGGTGCTGGGACCTTTGACTCCTATCCACAGGGTGTTGGGGATGGTGTCAATATAGCTGGTTCCGTCGGCACTGCGACTTGGGATGATCTTTCAGGGACTACACCTAAAGGCGGCCCCGTCGACCTCCCCGGGTGGGTAGTGGTCAATGGAAATAATCCTGATACCGGAAAGAATGGCGCTGGCGAGCGAAGGGGTAAGAATCACTCCGTCCCGCACCACGAAGAGATTCTCGCCGCCGCCTTCGGAAACGTGACCCTGGGCGTCGAGAATGATCCCTTCCTCGTAACCGTTTTGGTGGGCCTCGGCCGAGACCAGCTGGTTGTTGACGTATTGGCCGCCGATCTTGCCGAGGGGAGCCACCGTCCCCGAAGCGAACCGCCGCCAGGAGCTGACCATGGCGTCGACGCCGATCTCCAGGGCCTCGGGCCCCAGGTAGGCCCCCCATTCGAAGGAGAGCATGGCCACGGTCACCGGCACCCGGGTACCGTCGACGCCGAGACCACCCGTGCCGCGGAAGGCGATCGGACGCACGTAGCAGGCGCCGTGATCGTTGCGCTCGACCAGCTCCCGTGCGACCTGCTCGAGATGCTCCACGCTCCAGGGGCCGAGGTCCATACGCATCAGCTTCGCCGAGTCGTAAAGACGGATGAAGTGCTCATGCAAGCGAAAGAGCGCCGGTCACAAGGGTGTCCGA
>PIVZ01001176.1 GCA_003354045.1 bacterium | reverse complement strand
AGCGATTCATCCACGGACCGCAGGGCGCCGACATCAACGTCGAGTATCCCGACGGCGCGCCGACCAAGGACGTGATCAACTTCTGCGCCAACAACTATCTCGGGCTGTCGAGCTCCCCCGAGGTGCTCGCAGCCGCGCAGCGCGGTCTGGACAGCCATGGCTACGGCATGTCCTCGGTGCGGTTCATCTGCGGGACCCAGGACATCCATCGAGAGCTGGAGCGGAAGCTATCGGAGTTCCTCGGCACCGATGACACCATCCTCTATTCGTCCTGCTTCGATGCCAACGGCGGCCTGTTCGAGGTCTTCATGAAGGCCGAGGACGCCATCCTGACCGATGCTCTCAATCACGCTTCGATCATCGATGGCATCCGGCGCAGCAAGGCCAAGCGCTACATCGTACAGCACAACGACATGAACGATCTCGAGGCCAAGCTGAAGGAGGCGAGCGGCGCGCGATACCGCATGGTGATGACCGACGGCGCGTTCTCGATGGACGGCACCATCGCCCAGCTCGACAAGATCTGCGACCTGGCCGAGAAGTACGACGCCCTGGTCGTGGTGGACGACAGCCACTGCACCGGCTTCCTCGGCAAGACCGGCCGCGGCACGCACGAGTACCGCAACGTCATGGGGCGGGTCGACATCATCACCAGCACGCTCGGCAAGGCGATGGGTGGAGCCTCGGGTGGCTTCACCTCCGGCCGCAAGGAGATGATCGAGATGCTCCGGCAGCGCTCGCGCCCCTATCTCTTCTCCAACAGCCTGGCGCCGGTGGTGGTCAATGCCGCCATCAAGGTGGTCGACATGCTGGCGGGGAGCACGGCGCTGCGCGACAAGCTCGA
>PIVZ01000044.1 GCA_003354045.1 bacterium | reverse complement strand
CGTCGGCTCCGGCTATCCTTTGCCGCTCGAGACGGCGCCCACACCGAGCAATGGCGGAATACTTGACAGTTGAAGAAGCCCGGCCTCTGAAGGGCCTGCGTCTGGCGCTAACGGTGGGCGTGCCGGGTCCGTGGGGCGAGGCCGCCAAGGGCATCTTCCACGTAAAGGGCCTTGCGTTCGCCCCCGTGGCCCAGTACCCGGCCATGCCCAACGAAGAGCTCCGGGAGTGGACAGGCCACAGCAACGCTCCGGTCGCTGTCTACGACGATGAGGAACCTCGCGCCGGCTGGGCCGAGATACTGTACCTCGCCGAACGCCTCGCGCCAGAGCCGCCGCTCCTACCCGACAACGCGGCAGACCGCGCCGCGATGTTCGGGCTCAGCCGGGAGATCTGTGGGGAGTGGGGACTCGGTTGGAGCCGGCGGCTGTTGATGCTTCACCCGGCTGTCGCCGGTGCCGGCCAGGCCAATGATGCGGGCGCCGGCGATACTGCGGACGGTTCGCTCGGGTACCTCGCCTCACGCTACGGCTATTCGGAGGCGGCCGTGTTGACGGCGCCGGCACGGGTGGTAGACATCCTGCGAGTGCTGACGGAGAGACTGAGAACGCAACTCGCGGCTGGCAGCGGATATTTCATCGGCGACCGGCTGAGCGCCCTCGACATCTACTGGGCGACCTTCGCGGCCCTCTTGCGTCCGCTGGCGCAGGAATCCTGTCCCATGCCCGAGTTCGTGCGCGCGCTCTACACGAATGCCGATCCCACGGTAGACGCCGCCGCCGATCCCGTCCTCTTCGAGCATCGTGACCGAATCTACGAAGAGTACCTCGAGCTACCGCTGGACTTCTGAAGTCGATGAGCCTCGACCCGCGCTACGGATCGTAAGGACTGGCCGGGACGATGACCTTTGGAGGCGCGCTGTGAAGGTACGGTGCGCTACTCCGGTTCTTCCTCGGGCTGATCTTCGGGGCGGCGCTCCTCCATGAGGATCTCGAAGCCGCGCCGGTAATAGGTGCAGGCCTCCTCGGCGTTGCCGCGACGCTCGTTCACGACAGCCAAGTCGTAGAAGAACACGGGTTCGATTACGTCTGCGGCTATGGCCTGGGCGAGGAGCTTGGCACCCTCGTCTTCTTCTCCGGTTCTCAAGAGCGCCAGGCCCCTGGCGCCTATCGCGCGAGGGTCTTCGGGTATGAGCTTTGCGACTTTGTCGAGGATGGCCAGCGCCCCCTCATTGTCGCCGTCTTCGAGCAGGATCAGCCCGAGATCCAATCCCGCGGGTGCCGAAGGAGGTTCGCTCTCCCACGCGTTCTCGAGCTGGGCAATGCCTGCGTCCCGGCGGCCGCTCGCCAGCAGCCGGCGGGCAGCCTTGTAACGGGCCGTTGTCGCAACCGGCTGCGCGGCCTTCGGGGCCTTGCTCGGGGTGGCACGGGCCTCACGCTCCTTGGCGGAGATATTGCCGAGCAAGAAGTCTATGTTGGCGCGGGCGGTGGTCGAGTAGTCGCGCCGGTAGCCGGGATAATCGAACTGCTTTACGCCCTTCGCGTCGATGAACCAGCAGGTCGGCGCGACGCGGACGCCGAAAGCGCCGTAGGCCTCTCGGTCCGGATCGAAGAGGACGGCGAACTCGAGGCCGAGCTTCGTCGCGAGCTCTGCGACGGCGCCGCGATCGGCGGCGCCTGAGATGATCGTGACGATCTTGACGTCGCTCGAGGAGAAGTCGCTTCGGATCTTGACGAGCTGTTTCAACACCTCGACCGAGTACTCTTGATCAAGCCGCCAAAAGGCGATCACAGCAGGCTTGCCGGCCAGCTGTTTGTCGGACTCGAAGGTCGCGCCGTCGAGCGACTGCAGCGCGAACGAAGGAGCCTTGGCGTCGGCCTCGTCTGTTGCGAGGCCGGCACCAGGCATTGCCATCTGTAGCGCAAGCAGCGTTGCAGCAGCGCAGGCAGCCACAGCCTTGGTGCGACGACGGTTCGGGATTTCGAGCCGCCGCCAGGGCGGACGGCTATTCCTCACTATAGTTCGGAGCATTGCGGTCGTAAGTGAATTCATCGTGACACCCGGGATGGCATTTCCCGCCGGTTTCGTTCTTCTCGAAGTTGACCGGCAGAGCCCATTTACCGAACGGGACAGTGTCTCTGATATGACGTAGATGTGGGCTGGCGTGCGGCTCGTGACAGGCGCGGCAGGTGCGGCCCTTCTCCCGGTTGACATGGAGGAAGTGCAGGCTGCGATCCCCGTCGCGGAAATTCGTCAGTGTGCGCGTCCGCTCGGTCTGGACCACCGACTGTTCGTGACAGGAGAAGCAGAGAGCATAGTTGGTGAGATCGAACGGACTGTAGAACTTCTCCGGGAATGGCTTCTTGAGAAGGCGGAAGTGGTCGCTACCGTGCGGCTGGTGGCATCCTGTACAGCCGCTTTCCTGGATCGGCTTGTGCCAGTGCTCGTTGTGGTCGAGGAGGCTCTTCATGTTGGCCAGCGTGGTCTCGCCGGACTCGAGTTTCTTGTCGTGACAACCGAGACAGAGTTCGCGCTGTGGCGCGAGCAACATCGGTGCCGCATTCGCGCCGTGTGTCGAGTGACAGTTCACGCACTCTTTGCCAGTCGACGTCGGGGCGTGATCGACCGCGGCTCGATCCACGGTGTCCACGATGTCTTCATGGCACTCGGCACACAGGCGGCGGCCGGCGCCGAGCAACATCTTCGGATTCGGCGAGCTGTGTGGATTGTGACAGTCGATGCAGTCCGCGAAGTCGTGCTGGTACTTGGCACTCCACATCGCCTCTGCATGCTGCTCATGGCACTCGGCGCAGATGCTGGCGACGTCGGCTTGCAGCAGCAGCGTGGAGTTGGATGAGGCGTGCGGGCTGTGGCACATGGTACAGGCGCCCTGGTCCGCAGGGCCGTGCTTGTATTTCTCCCCGACGATCGATTCTTCGTGGCACCCGAAGCACAACTCGCGCTGCGTTTCGGTTTTCAGAAGGCCCTGGGCGTTAGATCCGTGAGGGTTGTGACATTCGAAGCATCCATCTTCGACCGGGTAGTGGACGGTCTTCTCCGCCATCATCCCTTCCACCATCGCCTCGTGGCACACCGGGCAAAGCGCTTCGGCATCAGGAACAGAGAAGGCGTGTTTGTCGCCTTTCTGCGCGTGGCAGTCGCCGCAATCAGCCTCGAAGTCCTCCCAATGCGTGTAGCGGTACCTCTCGACCTGTGCGTGGCACTCCGCGGTTACGCATGACGCACCCGGCGCGACAGTGCTCGGTGCCCTGGCTGCCTGCGCCGCAGCCACCGGCAAGCCGAGCAGCACGGCGAGTCCGCAGATGCCGGTGCCTGCACGCCAACCGCAGGTCAACCGTGCCCGCAGATCCTTCGCAAACGTCCCCGTCGATGTCTTGGTCACCCTCTGCACCAATGCGCTTCCCTCCTGGCTATCCGCCCTACCGTCACAGCGACTCCACTCGGACCGGCTAGCGCCCGTGGCTAGTCTCTCTGGAGGCCGCACGCGGGCACATCCGCTCCTCCCTTTCCCCCGAATCGCGCGTAACCGTCTATCATCTCTTCTCGCAGACCCCGAATCCCGCAAGAGCACTCGCTTTCATCGAGCACACTCTGCCGGGAGTGGTATTGGATCTCGTTTCCCGTCGGCCCAGCGGAGTAGGAGACAGACCATCCTCGGGTTTCCCTATGCTCGGGCTCGATGAGCAGCGGCGTGACCCCAAGATTGCGGGAAGGGACCAACTGATGCCAGCGATCGCTGCCTCTAGATAAACGCTTTAAAAAACAAAAGGTTAGCCAGCGCACCTCAAGTCATAGGTAGCGCTTTCCTAGGGCCGCCGAGCGGCCGTGCTATCGCTACGGATCAATTGGAGCTCATGCGCCGCAACAGATTCCGGCCAGCCTCGTTTGAACTGGCAATGGGGCGCACGGGCTTTGCAGCTTTTGAGAAATGAAAGGGCCGGTGCGACCAACGCGACGCACCGGCCCGAGGCGGCTCTCCATACTCTTCCACGTACTACGACTCGGCTGTAGCCGGGACAGGATGGGCCGCCCCGCCGGGTCTTCTCAGTACGCGGCAACGCCGCCACTTTCAGTGCTCGTACTTGAGCGGGAAATGCTCGTGCGTTCCTTCGTCCTTACGCTCCTCGAAGTTGAACTCCTTGAAGAAAGGGCTCTTCTCGTTGTGGCAGTTCACGCACTGAGCGTCTTGCGGCTTGTTGATGAAGCCTAACGGGGCGAGATCGGCGCTCTTGAACTCTTTGTTCTTGGCGGAGTGCTTGTCGTCGCCCAGAAAGTCACCACCCGCGCCATGACACATCTCGCAGCCGACACCGGTGAGGGCCTCGTCGTCATCTCCCGAGCCGTAGCCTCCCGGCTTACCGGAGCCTGTCACATGGCAGGGTAGGCAGCTTTCGTCGGTCGTGTAGTCCTTGGCCGGATCGAGGCCGGCGGCAGTCTTGGCATCCGCTCTCGCGTCGGGTTTCAGGAGCTCGAAAGCGGTGGCCATGCTCGTTTCCGCCCACGACTTGTACTGCTTGATGTGGCACTTCTTGCATGCCTTTGCGCCGACAAACGCCGGCTCCGACTGAGCCGGTTCCGAGACGACAAAGGTCAAGAGCAACGCGAGCGTCGCAGCAACGGAGTAGCTTTTCATGGCTTCGTCCCTCCATGGGTTTCTTGATTGAGAAATGCGATCAGATCGGCCATTTCGGCGCCTTCGAAGGCAGGCCACGGAATTCCCCTGTCCGCCATCTCGCTGAGCATGGTCGGACCGTAGCGCCACATTACGTGGGCCATGAAGATCGGCGATGCGTTGCCCTCTATGGGGTTGAGCTTCGGCCCGACGCGGCCGCCCCACTCGTCGATCGAGTGGCAGGTGACGCACTGCTTGGTGAAGAAGACCTTCCAGCCTTCCTTCGGATCGCCTGCGGCCATGAAGTAGCGCCTGGTTATCAGGTAGACGATGATGTCCACCATCTCCTGCGCGGCCAGCGATTCGGTCTTGCCGTTCTCGCCCCGGCGCTCGGCCTCTTCGAGCATCTTCGGTGCGTGGTTCCACATCCGCGATGCTATGCCCGACAGGGTGTCCGGCAGCTCGGCCTGCGCCAGGTCAGGTCCGACACCTCCTCCGGTGCCGAGCATGTGGCAGGAGGCGCAGCCCTTGTCTTCGAACAGCTTCAGGCCACGCGCCGCGGATCCGGGCTCGAGGTATTCCTTGCCCTCGCCGAGGGTGCGCGAGCGGATATAGGCCACGATGTTGTTGAGATCGTCGCCGCTGAATTGCGGCCAGGCGATTCCCATCTCATCCATCGAGTCTTTCATCTCGAGCGCATGCGTCCACATCTTCTGCGCCCACACGACGGGGTTCACAAGACGGGCCCACTTGGCGAGATCGGGGCCGATAGTGCCGGCTTCTTTGCCGATGGAGTGGCAGGTGTCGCATCCGTGCTTGGTGAGCACGCGCTCGCCTTCCTCGGGATCCCCAGGCTCGTCGGCGTAACGGATGAAGAGCAGAAAGGCGAAGAGGTGGCTCATCTCTTCTGGAGATATGGGCGTGAGCTCGACGCCGCCTTCCTCCATCTTCTCCCACATACGCGGCACGTGGTTCCACATCATACCGGCCAGCTGACCGGCGGTCAGGTGGCCGAGCGTCTGCGTTCGGCCGAGGTCGGGGCCTACGTCGCCGCCCTGTCCCCATACGGAATGGCAGCTGATGCAGTTCTTGTTACGAAAGAGCTCCCACCCGGTCTCGGCATTGCCGGTAAATGTCTTCGTCTTGGCTTCGAGCGCCGCACGCGCGAGCTGCTTGGCTCTCTCTGCGCGCGTGTCGGCTGCCGAGTCGTCCGCAGCAGGTGACTGGGCTGCCACTGCGATCAGCGCGACCAAAGCTACCGTCGTCGCTACCAATCTCATGCTAGACCTCCCTCTGGAGCGGGCATCGAGGGTCCGTGAGTGCCCTCGGTGCCCGCCGACTGCGGAACTGGGTCGGGCAGATACACGTCTACTCGCTCCGCGAGCTCTTCCTTGGCGTTCATACGCCCTTCCTGGATCTCCCAGATCGAGACTATCGGGAAGAATCGCGTGAAGAGGACGTAGAGCAGGATGAAGCAAGAGAAACACCCGATCAGGATGGACCACTCCACCCAGGTCGGGCTGTAGTAGCCCCGGTCAAGGGGAAGGCGCGGATTGGACACCGTAGGTACCACGATGATGAAGCGCTCGAGCCACATCCCGACGGTAATGAATGCCGAAGCGATTACAGTCCCTGCCACGGTGCGCGTCTGGCTCCGCGACAGGATGGCAAACGGAACCACGAAGCAGCACAGGACCATCGTCCAGAAGTGTACTGAGTAATCGCCGCTTATCTTCGCCCACCAAACTGTCATGTGGACGGGCTCGGACCCGTACCAGGTGGTGAGATATTCCGCGAAGGTGAAGTAGAACCACAGCAGCGTCATCACGAAGAGCAGCTTTCCGAGGTAATTGAAGTGGATCTGTTTGAGGTAGCCTTCCAGATGGTAGGCCCAGCGAATGATCGCCATGGCAATGATCAAAGCGGCGATACCGCTGAAGATGGCGCCGACCACGAAGTAGGGGCCGAAGATCGCCGCATGCCACATGGGCTGGACCGTCATTGCGAACACGAACGATACGACCGTGTGTACGGAAACCGCGATCGGTATCACGATGATCATCAGGAAGCCGAGTGCCCGCTCGAGGATGCGATACTGCTTGGGCGTACCTTGCCATCCGAGCGCCAGCGTGCGGTACAGCCATCTACGTTTTGTGGTCTGATCCCGGAGAATGGCGATGTCGGGTATCAGCGGCAGGTAGAGGTAGATGCTGCTGCACATCAGGTAGACGGTGATCGAGCACACGTCCCACAACAGGGGAGACTGCAGACGTCCGTGTTGGATGACGTAAAGGAGCCGGTCTGGACGGCCGAGATCGAAGATCACGTTGCCCACACCGAAGACGATCACCATCACGGTGATCACCTCTGCCGAACGCGTGATTGCGCGGCGCCACTCGGCCTGGGCCAGTCTGAGGATGGCCGAGATCAGCGTTCCTGCATGGCTGATGCCGATGAAGAACACGAAATTGATGATGTAGATGCCCCAGTAGACCGGACGATTCATTCCGGTCACTCCGAGGCCGTTTCGCACCTGGTGGACGTAGGCCGCCACTCCCAGGCCAATCCCGGCCAACAAGACACCGACAACGATCCAAAAGCGTGGATTGGATTGTATGACGGGGTTTACTAACGCCCAGTCCTGACCGAGGGGGTCAGTGGGCTTGGGCATGGGCCTTTCGTGCGAGCTCACTGGCGCATTCCCTCCCGCAGGTAATAGATCTTCGGTTCGGTCCCGAGGTCCTCGAGCAGTTTGAATGCCCGCTTCGAGCGAGCTGCCTTCGACACGTTGCTGTCCGGCTCTTCGAGGTCCCCGAACACCATGGCCTCTGTCGGGCAGGCCTCGACGCAGGCCGGCACATACTCTCCCGGCAGCAGATCCCGTCCCTTGGCGCTCGCCTCGTCACGGGCTTTCATCAATCTGTGGTTGCAGAAGGTGCACTTCTCGACCACTCCCTTGTAACGAATCGAGACGTCGGGATTCGTGCCCTCGAGGTAGGTGCTTGGCAGTTTTGGCTGATACCAGTTGAACTGTCGTATTGTGTAGGGGCACGCGTTGGTGCAGTACCTGCATCCTATGCACCGGCTGTAGACCTGGCCGACGATGCCTTCGCTCTCGCTGAAGAAAGTAGCGCCGACCGGACAAACCTTGATGCAGGGAGGATGCTCGCAGTGCTGGCAAAGCATTGGCAGCAGCGACATCCTGGCGTGAGGGTACTCCCCCTCGTACATCGGCATCATGTCCACCCAGCGAATGGAGCGGCGTTCACCGGCGAGCTTCGGATTCGACGGCGGCACGTTGTTCTCCTGATGGCAGGCCGTCGCGCAACCTTGGCAGGCCGTGCACTTGTTGAGATCAATGACCATTCCCCAGCGAGCCATGCGTGTGTTTCTCCTTTGCTAGACCACTCGCTCGACTTGAACGACGACGGGCTGCCATTCGAGGCGGCGTGAAAGAGTGTTGAGATCAGCAGTCACCAGGCGGAACGGGTTGGCTCCGATGCCGGCCGCATATCGTCCACCGTTGACTCGCCCTCCTCCTGTGTGGACCGCGATGATGTCGGGCCGAATGCCGGGGGAGAGCGACACGACAGCCTCGATCTCGGTTTCCCCGTTGCGGATCGTTATCGAGTCGCCGTGTCTTATCTCGAGATGTGCGCCGGTTTCCGAGTTCATCTCTGCGTTGGTCACCCAGCTTCTCTGTGCGAGTGGTGAGCCGAGATCCTGAAGGTAGGGCAGCGACGCGCTGGTGCGGGTGTTGAGCGCGAGCTCCGAGTATAGATACAGAGACAGACCCTCCTCCCCCTCGCGCGTCCCTTGGCTCGTGCCGTATGATTTGGACGCGAACTGCGCGGCAGCAAGATTGATGCGGTGCTCACCCTCCGGTACCAGGCGACGCCACTCGCCGTGGTAGTAGGCCGGGTCCCACCAGCCGCCGCTCGTTTCCATGTTCTTTCTCAAAGAGCGGATGCTCCCGTACGAGGCCGTTCTCCAGCCGCTACGTTCGAGCAACTGGGCCCAAGTCGAGCGGTGCTGGGCCGAGAAAGTGTCTCCGACACCGGACTCGAAGAGCTGTTTCGTCACGTCGTCGGCCACCTCGTCGTAGCCGGCCCACGGGAGGTGTTCTGCGACTCGTCCTCCCACGCGCTTCGCAACGGTGAGAACTACGTCGGCGATGTTGCGGGAATCCGCCCTTGGCTTTGCCGCTGCTGCACTGAACGATACG
The DNA here is from genome assembly GCA_003354045.1 of bacterium. Classification (GTDB taxonomy): domain Bacteria; phylum Desulfobacterota; class Binatia; order UBA1149; family CAITLU01; genus PIVZ01. The sequence continues at coordinate 5,860 of PIVZ01000044.1, read as the reverse complement.
ACCGGATAGGCGCTGCCATTGACCGTGGCCGAGTCACAAGTACGCTCGAGCCAAAGGCTTGCCGGTAAAACGAGGTCGGCATTTTCGGTGGTGTCGGTCACGACCGGCGAGGTGGAGACCACGAAAGGGATCTTGCGGAGCGCCTCGGCCACCTTGTCGCCCTGCGGGCTCTGGAACACCGGGTCTGCTTCGTGGACGAAGCATACGTCGATCGGCGGATTCTTAGACGCGAGCACCCAGGCGGCGAGCTCTTCGACGCTACGCATCGGCTCTTCGGGCGAATTCACTGCGGCGTTCGGCCCACCGGGCTCGTCGATCGGTTCGAAAGGCGCCCGCCTTGCCAGCAACACGCCTCCGGGGACGTCTACAGCGCCAGCTACGGTGTTGAGGGTATGGACCGCCATCATGTCGAAGACGCTCGAGGAGGGATTGCCGTCGAGGGGTCCGACCGCCAGCGGTCGCGCCGAGACACCGAACTCACGGGCAGTGCGGATGATCCTGTCCCAGCCGACCCCGGTGATCTCGGCTACCCTCTGCGGCGAGAACTCGCGCAGTATCCACGACCGAACTCCCATGTGGCTGACACCCGCCTCGTCGGTCCAGTCGTAGAAACCCGTTGTATGGTCGCGGAGGAACTCTGCTCGGGAGTACCCCTCTTTGATCAACATGTGGGCTACGCCGAGTGCCAGGACGCCGAGGGTGCCGGGGCGGATTGGAAGCCACGCGTCGGCTTTCGATCCCGTTACGCCGAGGCGCGGCCCGGCGTGCACGAAGCGTCCACCGGCCGCGCGCATATCGGCGAAGTTTCGGTGGAGGTTCATGGTGCCCGAAGGCGCCTCGAGCAGCCCGCTGTCGAGCGAGAGCACGAAGCTCGCGTTTGCCAAGTCGTAGACGAGACGGCCGCCGGCGCCGTGCATCTGACGCAGCGCTTCGTCCGTGACGCGCTCGCTCGGGCTCTTCATGTCCACGACCCAGCTTGAATCGGCGGCTCTTACCAGGCGCCCGAGAAGCGCCGAGGAGATGTCCTGGCCGTCACCACGGATTACGGCCACACGGCCGGCGCCGCCGGCGATCGATTTATTAACCCGCGCGGCCACTTCGGCGATTGCCGTGTTCCACTCAACCGGCGCCCAACCGCCGATTACCGCTTGATCCCTGCGCAGCGGGCCCGCAAAGCGGTCGGGGTCGTAGTAGAGCTGGAGGCCGGCGGCACCGCGTGCGCACAGTCCTCCGCGATTGACGGGGTGAAGCGGGTTCCCGGCCACAGTGACGGGGTTGCCGTTGGCAAGTCGTACGCGCAGGCCACACGCAGAGGGGCACAACTGGCAGATGCTGTTGGCCCAGTTCTCCTCGCGATTGAGAATCAAGGAGGTGGCGCGCTTCGGTTCGGAGCAGCCGGAGAGGGGGCCCAGGCCGGCGAGCATCGCGCCGCCACCGACTCCCAGCAGAAACTGTCTACGGTTCAACATGACCAGTTCACCTGTGGCAATGGACGCAGTCCGTCGTGGCGCCGCGCTCTTCGTGGCACTCGAGGCACCAATCCATGGTTTGGTCCACGAGCGGGCGTGACGGTGGAGAGGTGAGTTCGGCCATGGCGCCGTGGCATCCGTCACACGTCAGCCCGGCAACGGCGACGTGTCGCCGGTGCGAGTAGAAGACGTGGTCGGCAAGCTGGTATACGCGACGCCAGGGGACCTCTTCGCCCTCCTCCGCGTAGGCCAAGAGCTTCTGCGCTTCCGGGTTCTCGGAGGTCTCGCCTTCATGACAGTCCATGCACAGCTCCGTGTCCGGCATGCCGGAGAACTCTTCGGTCATGAAATGTTGGTGGCAGTCGCCGCATTCGATGTCGTTCTCGATATGCTTGTCGTGGCTGAACTGCAGCGGCTGCTCGATCACCGGTGTCGAGCAGCCGACAGCCATGACGACGGCGACAAGCGTCGCTAGACGCGTGGCTTTCAGCGAGTGATCCATCACATCCCTCTGGCGATGACTTTCTCGAACTTGGTGATCGGAACTTCCATAGTCTGTCCTGTCGCGACCTTCGGTTGATAGCGGTAGGACACGCGTGCGAGCACGACGATGTCCTCGTCGGGAGAAGCCTCGAATACGAACGTCTCGCGCCGTACTTCGCCGCTGCTGATGCGGTTGTCACGCAGGAGGCGCTTGCTCAGAAGCTTTATCTCCCAATCTTCGGTCAGAGCGCGATGGCCCTCTCCCTGCATGACGCGCTGGTAGACGATCTCCCGGCGGAAGATCGGGCGCCTCCGCTGCGTCGCGGTGACGGTCAAGACCACCATTCGGCTCGGCAGCCCGGTCGGCACCGAATGACCGGCCCCCGAGTTCTCGACTGCAACCACGATGCGGGCGCGGTCGGCATCGCGTGTGGCCTCTTCTATGCGCAGCTCGAGCGCTTTCTTGATCTGTGAAGCCGAGTGACCGCCTTGCAGATCGTGATCATTGACGACGCGCTTGCTATTCTTGCCGTCGCCCGAGACTTCCAAACGCGGCATGTGGCAGTCCTGGCACTGCTTGCCTTCCTTTGCGTACTTGCTGGCCAGCCACTCGCTATAGGTGGCGAAGACCACGGTTCCGTCAGGCAGCGTGTAGTCGTGGCAGCTCGCGCAGATCTCCGAGCGCACGAAATACGCGCGGTTCTCGATCTCGTGGTCTGGCGGCGAAGGTTGCTCGAATGGACCGTACTTCTTGCGGTGGTCGATGGTATGTGTGAGTCGCCCCTGCCCGTTTTCAACGAGGGCCGCCGTCGAATGACAGTAGTCGCAGGTGACCCCTTCCTGTGTGAGCTCTGATTTGCCCAGCACGTCGTTGGTCTCCATGACAGTCGGGCTATGGCATCCGAGGCACAGCCGGGCCGCCTCTCCCCCCGAGTAGTAATAGGCTTTGAGGAAGGCCGCCTCGAAGATCGGATCGGCGTAGGCCAACGCGTGCATGCTCCGCGACCACTTGCGGAAGATGCTCTCGTGGCAGGCTCCGCATATGCGCGCCGAGTTGTAACCGTCCGTGACCATCTGCGCTTGCGATAGTTCGACAGGCCGAAGGCTTGCCTGCCGTATCGGTGGCTCGAAGGCCTGTACGCCGGGATCGCGGACGTGCGTGACGGCTCGTGGCTTGGAGGCTTGGGTCTCTGCTGCCGCTTTCGAGTCGCTCGAGTCCTGTGGGGTCGCGCACGCGCCAGCAAGCGCGAGCAGCGGGCAGAGCACGAGCCGGATGGTAAGGGCTGTGTCTGAACGTGCGAGCATAGTGGCTGCTGAAAGAGCAATCGGCGTTCCAGCGTGGCTGGGAGAAAAAGTGCCCGATTGACGGGTACTTGGCCCTTCGCCTATGGCAACGACGGGCGCGACCTGACAATATGGCAGTCAGCTTGGCAGGCGTGCGCCGGTCTCTCCCGGCCAGCTACTCGCAAAACAGATCGCCGGAGAGATGGATGAAGGAGCGGTGTGGTGGACGGGGGAGCGGTCGGCGCTGCCTGAATCGAGGGATGATCCGCGGTGGTTGACGGGAGTGAGGCGCCGCGGCGGTAGGCCACAAGATGACCGTGCAGCGAGACGAACCGGATGGCGGAGAGCCGCGCTCGGAGTTCATGTCCGAAGATGGGCGGGGCTCCGGCCGCCGAGTGTGGCTGCTCGAGGCCACGACGGGACTGAGCCTCAAGCTCGGGCTGGCCAGCGCCTTGGTGGTGTCGGTGGTCATCGGCGCGGGAGCGCTGTTCGCCTATCACGGTGAGCGCGAGCAGTTGCTCAGAGGCATGCGCGAAGCGGCCTCGGCCCAAGGGCGGCTGGTTCTGACCGGTCTCAAGTCGGCGATGCTCGACAACAACCGCACCGTTCTGACCGACCTGATCTCCGAGTACTCCCGTGGTGGCAATGTACGCCGGATCTATCTCGTGGATGCTACCGGCGGCGTCGCGCTTACGACCGAGCCTTCCTGGGTCGGTCAGTCGGTGGAGATGCCCGCCGACCTCTGCTCGACCTGCCCGGCGCCGAGCGGCGAGATGCAGACGCGCACGGAGATGATCGAGCATGACGGCGAGTCGGTACTGCGCAGCCTGACGGTGATTCCGAACGAAGCGCGTTGTCACCGCTGCCATCCGGAGGAACAGAGCTTCCTCGGCGGCCTCGGCGTCGATTTCTCGATGGCCGCGATCCACGAGGCGCGGGCGGCGATCATTGCACGTACGCTGCAATGGGGGACCGCCGTGTGCATCCTCGTTTTGCTTGCCGTCGGTGCGGTGGTGCAACTGGGCGCGCTGCGGCGGCTTCGCCAGCTTCGCGACGCGACCCGGTCGCTGTCCGAGAACGCCGGTGCGCCGGCGGCCGAGCGCGGCCGCGACGAGATCCATGATCTGGCCGACGGTATACGGTCGGTTTCTTCCAGCCTTCAGCGTTCGATGGCGGAAGTGGACTTCCAGCGGCAGTTTCTGGTCGATCTGATCGACCGTATGGACGATGGAGTGGCCGTCTTCGACGAGAGCTTGCGGGTCGTCGCCGCCAACAAGTCCTACCTGACACGAATTCCGCGCGCCGCTGCGGAGTCGCTGCCGCAGGCCCTTTCTTGTGCGGGTACTAACAGCCTCTGCCTACATGACGAGGCTCCCGGCAACTGCCCGACGCGCCGTGCCTTTCGCAGCCAACGGGTGGAGAAAGGAGTGCACAAACGTGGGCTCGACGGTCGCGAGGTCTACTACGAGGTCTTCGCATCGCCGATTGCCGGCGAGGGAGGTGCGGTCGAGCACGTCGTCGAAGTATGGCGCGACGTGACCGAGCGTACCTTGATCCAGGCCAACCTTGCGCACTCCGAACAGCTCGCCACAGTCGGTGTGCTCGCTTCGGGGTTCTCTCACGAGATATCGACGCCGTTGGGTACGATAGCGACCTCCATTCAGGGTCTGCTACGACGCCTGCGTGGCCGCGAGCACTTGGGTAAGGGCGAGCTCGACGAGCTGCGTTCTCGGCTTCAGGTTGCATCGGACGAGGTCTTTCGCTGCCGCGACATCACGCGTTCCCTGCTCGACATTTCGCGCAAGCAGCGGACGGCGCCGGACAGGCTCGACGTGGCATCGGTGGTCACGCGCATGCTCGAGGTCGTCAAACCCACGGCCGAACGCCAGCGTGTTGGCGTCGATTGCGACGCACCACACGGCGTCCACATTCTCAACGGGCACAGCGATCAGCTCGAACAGCTCATGCTCAACCTCTACGTAAATGCCATCGAAGCGATGCCCGACGGAGGCAGGTTGGGAGTGGAGGTGAGCTCGCAAAACGGGTCGGTCGAGGTCGTCGTCTCCGACACCGGATGCGGCATGCCGCCGGAAGAGCGTGCGAATGCCTTCCAGCCGTTCTTTACGCGCAAAGCCGGTGGAACCGGTCTCGGCCTCTATCTGTGCCGGCAGGTCGTCGAGGCGCATGGCGGAACTATCGAGCTGACCAGCCCGCGCGAAGGCGGCACGAAACTGAGCGTCATCCTGCCGCGAGAGGTGGGGGCCGCTCAGACACAGAACGAGTGGCAAGATGGAGACACGGCGACATGACTGCAGACGGCACAGGCAAGGGCAAGGCACACATTCTCGTCGCGGATGATGACGCGGCGTTTCGCGCGGCTTTGTCCAGGGAGCTGATCGCCTCGGGGTACGAGGTGGACGAGGCCGCCGACGGTGCAGCTGTGCGCGCTTTCACGAGCGACGAGGAGCCCGACGTGATCATGCTCGACCTTCGTATGCCGGGAGAGCATGGCATGTCGGTCCTCGAGCACGTCAAACGGCAGACGAAGTGCGAGGTCATAGTACTTACCGGACACGGCACGGTACAAACGGCCACCAAAGCGATGAAGCTCGGCGCGGCCCATT
>PIVZ01000568.1 GCA_003354045.1 bacterium | reverse complement strand
GTGTCGGCGAGAATCTTTTCCTTCTCGCGGCCGCCGGTGTTCTCTTCGCCCTTGCCCAGGAGTAGCCAGCGGCCCAGCCCCAGGCGGGCCGAGATGGCGGCCAGGCCACGGGCGTTGACCAGCGCGGCCCGCATCCGCGTCAGCTCACCCTCCTCCCAGTCCGGGTAGGCCTTCATGGTGAGATCGCTCACGGCAAGCCCGAGAACGGCGTCACCCAGGAACTCGAGGGTTTGGTTGTTAGGTAGGTCGTTCTCCGCAGCCGCCGAGCTGTGGGTGATCGCACGCTCGAGCAGCGCTCGATCGCGGAACTGGTAATCGATCACCTCCTGCAGCTCGGCCAAGGGCTCCGACTCGGTCACAGGCGTGTCGCCACCATCTCCGCACTCGTTACTCACGCGCTTTGCCCCTGCGACTCGCCTGCTTCACCGACACTGTTCACGCGATCCGCCCCTGCATACGGTCGCCGGCGCGACCGAAAAGGTCAACGGCAACCACCTCGTTCATCCAGCGGTCTTCGCCCTCGACCGACACCGGCAAGTAGTTCTCGGAGTAGCCTTTGAGTAAACCGCTTTGGGGCTCGCGCACCTGCTCGATGAGGACGCTGACACGCCGGCCGATGAAGCGCTGTCGATAACGCTCCCTCAAGCGTCTGTCGAGGAGGCGCATCTCTCGCGCCCTCTCGTGTACCAGGGAGTCGGGGAGCGCGGGCCAGCGTTTGGCGGCCGAGGTAGACGAGCGCTCGGAGTACGGGAAGACATGGAGATAGCTCGGTTGCAGGCTCTCGATGTAGTCCAACGAGCGCCTGAACTCTTCTTCGGTCTCGCCAGGAAAACCGGTGATCAGGTCGGTTCCGATGCAGACGTCCGGGATGCGCCGCCTGATCCGGTCGAGGGCGCTGGCGGCCTCGACCGTCGTATAGTTGCGCTTCATTCGCCGGAGCACGTCGTCGTCGCCGGCTTGCAGCGGTACGTGCAAGTGCGGACAGAAGACCGAGCTGCCGGCCAGGATGTCAATGACGCGCTCACCGAGTTCGGGAGGATCGATGGAACTCAGCCTCACTCGCAGCGCTGGACGCGCGTCGGCCACTGCTTCGAGAAGCCGGGCCAGATCGATGGCCGGGCTGAGGTCCAGACCGTAGCCGCCGAGATGCACGCCGGTGAGCACGACTTCCTTGTGGCCCCGTGTCTGCAGGCGCTCGATCTCTTCGAGGACTGCCGCCGGCTCGACGCTTCGGCTGCGTCCTCTGGCCACGGGAACGATGCAGAAGGTGCAAAACAGGTCGCAGCCCTCCTGGACTTTCACATAGGCGCGGCTGCGGCCCGGGAACGAGCTAATGCCGAAGGTGGAGACCTCGGTTGCCCGCCGCAGGTCGGAGACTACCGTCTCCTCGGCCAGATCTCCGGCGATGGCTGAGAGCAGCTCGGGCAGGTGGCCGAGGCCAACCACGTAGTCGATCTCATCGAGCGCGGCCAGCTCACCCGGGCTCGTTTGCGCGTAGCACCCCGTCATGATGACGCGAGCCTCGGGATTGGTGCGGCGTGCGCGTCGTGCCAACCTGCGCGCCTCGGCATCGGCGCGGTCGGTCACAGTGCAAGAGTTGATGAGATAAGCGTCGGCAGCCTCCGAGAAGTCCACCCGTCGCCACGATCTCTCGGCTAGCAACCCCTCGACGACGGCAGTGTCGTACTGGTTGACCTTGCAGCCCAGTGTCTTGACGGCTACGCGCATCGCTCCATGCCCGACGAAGATTGCACGGACTCGGCGCTCTCGATCCACCCGCCGCCGATTACCTCGTCGCCTCTGTAAAACACCGCTGCCTGGCCCGGCGAGACCGCTCGTTGCGCTTCCTCGAAGCTCAGAGTTACGTGGCTTCCTCGGGAGGCCTCCAGGCGGCACGGCGCGCCGGCGTGCCGATGGCGAATTTGTACGTCGAAGCGGCTTCCCACGGCCTCCGCCGCGCCTGAGGTCCACACTACGCCGTCGGCAACGAGAGCCGATCTGAGCAAGTCGTGTCCGGAAGTAACGGTTACCGTGGCCGCGTCGGCGTCTATTCGCGAGACATAGAGCGGCTCGTTCGAAGAAAGCCCGAGCCCGCGCCTCTGGCCGACCGTGAAGCGATGCACCCCAGTGTGGCTGCCGAGCGAGCGGCCCTCGGGATCGATGAAGCTACCCGGGACGGTCCGGCCCGGCGCGGATTCCTCCACGAACTCGGCGTACCCATGATCGGGAACGAAGCAGATCTCCTGGCTCTCGGGCTTCTTGGCGGTGTAGAGGCCACGTTTGGCTGCAATCTCGCGCACCTCGGCCTTCGACAGCTCTCCCACCGGGAAGAGCGTGTGGGAGAGCTCCTGCTGCCCCATCTCGAAGAGAAAGTAGGACTGGTCCTTGCCCGCGTCGCATCCGCGCAGGAGACGGAAACGGCCGTCCCGGTACTCGCGGCGCGCGTAGTGGCCGCTGGCGACGAAATCGGCGCCGAGCTCTGCCGCCTTACGGCCGAGCAAGCCAAACTTGATCTCACGATTACACAGAATGCACGGACTCGGTGTGCGACCCGCCAGATATTGTTCGACGAACGGCTCGATGACCGAAGCACGAAACTGGCTACGCATGTCGAATACGTAGTGCGGAACGCCGAGCTCAGCGGCCACCCTTCCGGCATCGCGGAAGTCCTCCAGGCTACAACAACGGCCCGACGTGCTTCCTTCGTCGGTCAAGCGCAGCGATATGCCAATTACCTCGTATCCACTCTCCACCAGTACCGCAGCGGCGACCGAGCTATCCACTCCTCCGCTCATCGCGACGACCACGCGCGCGCCCGTGGGCGGCATTGCCGCCCTGTCTGACGGTGGGCCCGTCACGCGGCCTCCCGCGCCTGCCGCACTACACGGACGAACTCATCGGCCAGTGAGCTGACGTCGGCAGCGGTGGTCGAGTGCCCCATGCTGATGCGGATGACGCCGTTGCCGTAGTCGGGAGCGATACCGAGCGCGGCGATTACGTGTGAAGGCTCGGGCGAGCCGGCCGCGCAGGCAGAGCCGGTGGACACGGCGAACCCCGCCAGGTCCAAGCCGGCAACGATGGAGTCGGACGCAAGCCCCTCGAGTGCCACCGTGAGCGTGTTCGGTAAGCCATCTCTGGGGGTTATACGCAGCAAGCCGCGGATCTCCCCGTGCAAGCCCGCCCACAGGGACTCGCGCATCGCCTCCAGCCGGCTCGCCTCCTCCGCCATGGCGTGGCGAGCCGAAGCCGCAGCCACACCCATGCCGACGATCCCGGCCAGGTTCTCGGTTCCGGCGCGGAGACCGGACTCCTGCGGGCCGCCGGTGATCAGCGGACGCAATAATGCGCGGTAGCCGTCGGCCACGATAAGTGCGCCGACGCCGGCCGGTCCTGCAAACTTGTGAGCCGAAAGAGACAACATGGCGATCGGCGGCTCGAGACTGACGGGAATGCGGCCGGCCGCCTGGGCGATGTCGAGA
>PIVZ01001175.1 GCA_003354045.1 bacterium | reverse complement strand
CGTTGATCGCCTCTCCTTCTCCTCGGCGGGACCGGGCTCGGGCGGTGCCTCGACCGGCTCCGTCTTGGAGTCAGCATCATGGCCAAGCAGGCCCTCGATCACCTCGCGCGAAGGCTCGGGTTTGGCAGGAACCGGCACGGGTACGGCGGCCGGCAAAGGCTCGGTCCTTTTCGACGCGGCCTCGACGAGCAGATCAACGACTTCGTCCGTCGACGTCTCGGTGGCCTTATGAAGGAAGTCGGGCACGGCCCCCGCGGCCCGGGCACCCGACGTGCGGATGTTCTTCTTCTGGGCTTCCTCGACGATCTGCAAGAAGAAGCTCTCGAGCCGTTGTCTCGGGTGCGTTACGCTCAGGACTTCCTTCTGCTCCTCACGCGAAAGGAGGTCACGGATCTTGTCGACCGTGGCATCGCTGACCGCCGGGAGCGTGAGCTGCGTTCGGTCTCGCTGGGCAAGCAAGTCGCCGATGTCGCCGGCCGCCCGCTGCTGACCACCGTAAAGGATGACGACCCGGTCGCACACGTCCTCGACATCCGCGAGGATATGGCTCGACAGAAGAATCGTCTTTCCCTTTCGACCGAGGTCGCGAATGACGTCCTTGATTTGCCGTGCACCAATCGGGTCGAGGCCCGAGGTCGGCTCATCGAGGATCAGGAATTCCGGATCGTTGATCAGCGCCTGTGCCAGGCCGATGCGCCGCGCCATGCCCTTGCTGTATTCACCGATCGGTCGCTTGGCTTCGTGCTGCAATCCGACCATATCGAGCAAACGCTCGGTGCGTTCCTTGCGGACTCGCCGCGGTAAGCGGAACAATCGGCCGTAGAAATCGAGTGTCTCTTCGGCAT
>PIVZ01001174.1 GCA_003354045.1 bacterium | reverse complement strand
GACTCTCGCCGTCGATCTGGAGATCCGCCAGCCGGACTCCAGCCTCGGCGACGATCGCCGTCGTGATCGGGGATCGCCACGCTCCATAGGGCACCACCTGTTGCTCGCTCAACTCACGGTCCTTTCACCTCGATTTTGCGTCGATGTCGACGCGGCACGTACGCGCGGCCGGCCGGGGCCGAGTCGCATCGATGAGTGCACGGAAGGGATCGACAGTGTACCCGGGACCTGCGCTCCCGGCCACCTCGACGAGTAGGCGCATGCTCATCCGTCACAGCACGCTGGCGAGGAAATACCCGGCGGCGACGGTGGTGAAGATGATGGGACAGAGTCGCATCGGCAGAACGGCGGTCCTCGCCCCGGTCCGGACCGATACCGCTGCCATGGCGAGGAGCATGAAGCCGGAGAGTTGATAGACAATGGTCGGGATCGAATCCTGCGCGCTCGCCACCAGATTGACGATGATGACGAGGAGGCCGATGAAGACGAGCGTCAGCCCCTCCATGATCCATTCCATGGCGAGGATCTTCCGGCTGTCGTCGGAGATCGGCCCGAAACTCCGGATGACGGAGCGGGTGGGGAAGAAGTGAGCAATGCCCCAGCCGGCGACGACGATCGAGCCGGCGTACAGTAGAATGTCGCGCAACATGAGAGCAATCACCCCCTGTGTGAACGGGTCCGCACATCGCGGAACTGCGCCCGGACGCGTCCGGCCGATACGGCCATGACGATCGACTGCACCGCTCCGATCTCGTCGTTGCTCAACCCCTCATCCCCGGCCACGCCAAGGTAGTGGTGCATTCAGGGGTAGCAGGCGGAGGCCATGGCCGACGCCACGTGCAGCA
>PIVZ01001173.1 GCA_003354045.1 bacterium | reverse complement strand
AGCCTCGATGCCGGGTTCGAGCTCAGCAAAGGCCCCGAAGTCGGCCAAACGGACCACTTTCGCCTTGAGTGCCATTCCGGACGGGAAGCGATCCTCGACGCCATCCCACGGATTGGGCAGCGCCTGCTTGAGCCCGAGCGATATCCGGTTTCGCTTCTTGTCGATCTTGAGGACCTGAACATCCACTTCCTGGCCTGCGCTGAGCACGTCAGTCACTTTTTCGACGGAGCCCCAGCTCAGGTCACCGATGTGGACGAGCCCGTCTACGCCTCCGATGTCGACGAACGCGCCAAAGTCCATGATATTGCTTACGACGCCGTGGCGGACCTGTCCTACTTCGAGCGAGCCGAGCACCTCCTCGCGGTCGGCCTCGCGTTTGTGTTCCATGTATTTTCGGCGGCTCACGAGGCAGTTCTTGCCTCGCTTGTTCACTTCCATGACCTCGCACTGAACCACCTCGTTGAGCAGGACTGAGATGTCCTTCATCGGGATGAGGTCGGCTTGAGAGGCCGGCATGAACGCCCGGAGGCCGTTCAGATTGATCTCGAGCCCGCCTTTGATCAGGCCGGTGACTCGCCCCTGGACCGTCTGGCCTACTTCGAGGGTCTCCCACGCTGCCTTGCGGATCGCTCCCTCGAGGTAGACGACCAGGAGGCCTGCGTCCTCGTCGAACCGATCGAGTACCACGTCGATGCGCTGCCCCACCGTCGGGGCCTCGCCTTCCTTGAACTCGGCCTTTTGCAGGGTCCCCTGCGACTTGGCGTCGAACTCAATGAAGATCTCGTCGTCGGAGATGCCCACGACCGCTCCGGTCAGCTTTGCGCCACGTTCGGCCCCGCGGGCCGG
>PIVZ01000567.1 GCA_003354045.1 bacterium | reverse complement strand
TCAGGTCGCCAAGCCTGTAGACGAGCAGTCCCACGGAGACGGCCAGGATCAAGCCGAGGAAGGTAAGGAAGAAAGGCCCCATGCCGGACTGGGTGAACGCATGGACCGATGAGATGATGCCCGAACGGGTCAGGAAGGTGCCGAAGATCGTCAGCCCGAAGGTCATGATGATCAGCGACATGTTCCACACCTTCAGCATGTCCTTGCGCTCTTGCACCATGACCGAGTGCAGGTAGGCGGTGCCCGTGAGCCACGGCATGAACGAGGCGTTCTCGACCGGGTCCCAGGCCCAGTAGCCGCCCCAGCCGAGCACCTCGTAGGCCCAGCGCGCGCCAAGGATATTGCCGAGCGAGAGGAAGAACCACGCCATGATGCACCAGCGCCGCGAGGTGCGGATCCACAGGTCGTCGAGCCGTCCGGTGACGAGTGCGGCAATGGCGAAGGCGAAGGGAATGGTCCAGCCCACGAAGCCCAGGTAGAGCGAGGGCGGGTGGATCTGCATCCAGTAGTTCTGCAGCAGCGGGTTGAGGTCGGTGCCTTCGACGGGCGTAAACGGCAGCGTCTCGAACAGCGGCGTCACGAAAGCCAGGAGCATCAGAAAGAACGAGGTGACGGTCATCGAGGTGGCCGTCACGTAGGGCATCAGTTCACGGTTGCGGTCTCGATTCTGGAACAGGGCAAGCGCGATGAAGCTGACCAGCACGAACACCCACAGCAGCATCGAGCCCTCCATACCTCCCCACAGGGCCGAGATCCGGTAGCGTAGCGGCAGCGAGGTGCTGGTATAGCTGGCCACGTACTTGATGCTGAAGTCGTTGGTGACAAGGGCATGGAGCATGACCATGGTCTGGATGGTGACCAGCCCGAAGGTCGCATAGGCGGCACGCTCGCCGCTGGCGATGAAGTCGTGGCGGCGCCGCAGGCCGCCGTAAATAGAGGCTCCGACTGCGTAGAGCGCCACTATTAGCGAGAGGTACAGCGCGAGGTTGCCGATGGAGGTCATGGCGGATCCGCGTTACTCGGCTTCGTACTTGGAGGGACAGGCCGTAAGAACCTGCTCGGCTTCGAACGAAGTTTCCCCACTGTGCGGGCCTTCGACGAGCACGTCGCGGCCTTCGGCGAACATGTCGGGCAGCAGGCCCTGGTAGTGGACTTGCAACGATTGATCCTTGGTCACGTCGGCAAGCGTGAATCTGAGTTTGCGATTATTGGCGTCCCACTGCATCGAATCTTCGACCACGCGGCCTGCGATCCGCACAGTGGTTCCGGCGTAGCTGTCTTGCGCCGTTACATACTCGGCCACCGTCACCAGATACATCTTTGTCTGGTCCACGGCCGTCCACATCAGGAATGCGACCGTGGCGACGATGATGCCGATGCCGACGACGAACTTATACTGTCGCTTCATCGATTAAGTGTCCTCCCCAACGTGCGGGGAAGGCTAGCCCAGGCCTTTATCGCGGACAAATCACCGCCCGCCCCCGGGTGAGGTGCCACATCAGAGTTCTCCCGCGAAGAGACGTCGTGCACGATTTGTCCTTACCCGTCATGGGTTTCAGTTCTTCTTGGCTTCTTCTTCGGTCGCTATTTCGGTTGGTGAGGCCGGGTCGCCTGGAATCGCATAACTGCCGTCAAACCAGCGCCCGAGATCCATCAACTTACACCTCTCCGAGCAGAACGGCGGGAACTCGGTATCCTCGCGATCGAACTCGCGCTCGCAGGTGGGACAGCGCACGGCGGGAATGTTAGCTCGCTCGCCCCACCAAGCAATCTGCCGGTGGTGCCCGAGGCCGAGATGAGGCCGACGTGGCTTCACGGGGCTGGAAAAGTGGAGCGGGTGACCGGGCTCGAACCGGCGACGTCCAGCTTGGGAAGCTGGCATTCTACCACTGAATTACACCCGCGCCGCGGCCGAATATGGGACATGGGCGGCGCGTCGTCAAGCCCCCGAGCCGAGCACCGCGAGTGGGCCGCCGGTAGCGGCGCCGTGGCGCTGCGCCCGAGTCGGCCGGCGTGAACCGCGGCAAACGGTGGCGAAGTACGCGACCAGGGTCGTGCACGCCATGAGCGTTCACCACATGGGAACACGGCCGACGTTTCCAACGCGGGGGAGTTCTGCTAGAGCCCTCGATCATGGAAACACGGCCGAGCTGGGACCAGTACTTCATGACGATAACGAGGGAGGTGGCCGAGCGCTCCACCTGCCTGCGCGCCAAGGTCGGGGCGGTCGTCGTCCGACGGCGCAGCATCCTGGCCACCGGATACAACGGAGCCCCGCGCGGGATGCAGCATTGCCTGGACGTTGGCTGCCTGGTCTACGAATCGCGCAATCCCAGTGGCGAGCTCGAGCAGAATTGCTTTCGCACCATACATGCCGAAATCAACGCCATCGCCCAGGCGGCAAGGAACGGCACGAGCATCGAGGAAGCCGACGTCTACGTGACGCACACGCCCTGCATTCATTGCTTCAAGACACTCGTCAACACGGGCATCCGCCGTGTCTTCTACGAGAAACCCTACAAGCTCGAGACGATCTCCGAGCTCATCGAGCGCACCGGACTCGAGCTCATCGAAGTCCCCCTTCCCGGGAGATAATGGGGAGATAATTCCCTCACAGCGCCATCAGGACGCGCAGCTCCTTACCTGTGTAGGAGGCGTCACACTCGGCTACGGTCATCGGCGGGCCTTCCACCACGATCGTCCCTCCCTTCTCGCCACCCTCGGGGCCGAGGTCGATGATGTGGTCGGCGTGGGAGATGAAGTCGGTGTGGTGCTCTACGACGAGCACGGAGTGGCCGCGCGTGACCAGCCCGTCAAAGACCTCGATCAGTCGATGCACGTCCTGGAGGTGTAGTCCCGTGGTCGGCTCGTCGAATATGAACAGGGTGCCGCGGGATCGCTTTTCCTCGGCCAGAAAGGCCGCGAGCTTGAGCCGCTGGGCCTCGCCGCCCGAAAGCGTGGAAGTCGGTTGCCCGAGGGTCAGGTAGCCGAGCCCGACGGATTGCAGGCAGCCCAGCTTGGAGGCAATCGCCGTACGGTCGGAGAAGAACTCGGCGCCCTCGTCCACCGTCATGGCCAGCACATCGTTGACGTTCTTGTTGCGGTAACGAATCGCCAGCACGTTCGGCTTGAAGCGGTGCCCTTCACACTCCTCGCACGGCACCTGGATGTCGGCCATGAAGTGCATCTCGAGCGTGACCGAGCCGGAACCCTGGCAGCGCTCGCAGCGCCCACCTGTGGTGTTGAAGGAGAAAGCACCGGGCGAGATCTTACCGCGCCGCGCCGCCGGCGTCTGTGCCAGGAGCTTGCGGATGTCGTCGTAGAACTTGAGATAGGTGCCCGCGTTGGAGCGCAGGGAGCGGCCGATCGATGCCTGACTCATCATCAGTATCGAGTCGAGCCCGTCGAGCCCCTCGATACCGTCGCAGGCGCCTGCCTCCTGGCCGCCGTTGCCGCTGTCCTTCAAGTAGTTTTGGTAAAGGACCT
>PIVZ01001172.1 GCA_003354045.1 bacterium | reverse complement strand
CTTGTGGGCCGTGACCAACGTGGCGTCTCGCCGCCCACAAGGGGCGACGCTACATTTCTCAAGGCCTTGCTACGGCGCTTGGGGCGGGACCAGCTCGGCGGCCTTGGACTCGATCCAGCCCGATTTGCTGTCGGGCAGCTCGATGTTCCACCAGCCGCCGCGTCGGCCGCGGAGGGTGAACTCGGTGCCCGGCTGTAGGGGCTGTTCGAATTGGCGCTGGTACCCGGTGCCGGGCCCCTTGTAGGTGACCACGTCCATGGCCAGGAGCACGCCGGCGGGCTCGGTTCGGTCGGAGAAGAGGCTCACGCCGACCGATACGCCGAAGCTGCCGGCGACGAAGAGGCATGTCAGTGCGATTCCGGACAGAGCCCGGCGCGGCACGAAGCTCCGCAGCGTCAACACGACCCAGCAAGCGGCGTAGGCGATCATGGCGATCTTCGCGCGCAGCGGGAACGAGACGGAGTAGTGGAGGAAGAAGAGGCCGCGGAGCAGTGTGCTGCGTCCTCGTGGCTGAATCGCTGTGAGGCAGCGCGACCGCGCTTCTTTGAGGTTATTTGCCAGCAGCGGATCGCCGGGGATCAATCGTTGGGCTCTACGGTAATGAAGGATGGCGGGTCCCACGTCGCCGGCCTGCAGGTAGCAGTTGGCGAGGTTGTATTCGAGCTTGCCGTTTTCGACGCCGCCTGCGATGAGGCTTTCGAGCCGACTAGCAGCGGACCGAAAGAGGGAGACGGCGCGGGGCCGCCGGCTGCCCTGCATTTGCTGGGATTGATCGAACTCGGATAGCGCAAGTTCGAACTCGGCGGTCGGATCGGCGACGAGCGATTGCGCGCGGCACCAACTAGCC
>PIVZ01001171.1 GCA_003354045.1 bacterium | reverse complement strand
TGCATGTAGTCCAGATCATCCCCAGTCCCCGACGGATCAGCCAGATCCCGCTCATGCCCGGTAAACTTCATCCGCTCCTCGTTCTGGAACGGATCGGTCGCCTCCTCCCCGAACGGGAAGTAGACGTGATAGGCGACCTGGTTCCCCGCCGCATCGGTGACAAGACGTGGAGTCCCCAGGTGGTCCGTGTAGAAATGACGCAACCCCTCAGTCGTCTCAGCAGCGACGAGCTGACCGTTACCATAGACGTAGTCGCGCTCGCGGGTCCAGAAGCCGCCTACCGCTTTGTACTCGCGCAGCACCTTCCCCGAGAGATCACGCAGGGTGTAGCGGCTCGTCGCATCGGGGAGACTGTGCATCCAGATCCGCTCGTCGTCGGCGGTGTAGACGTAGAGCCAGTCCTCGCCGCCGGGCGTTTTGAGGCGGGTCATCATGTGGAGCGGGTCGTACTCGTAGACGTTCCCGTTCCAGGCGAGCAGGTTGCCGGCGTCGTCGTAGGAGACCGAGCCCGAAAGACGGTTGGTGCTGGAGTCGGTGGGAATGACGAGGCCGGAGTCGCCGCTGATCGCGGTCAGGTTTCCGAAAGCGTCGTACGTGTAGCCCTGCTCGACGAGGCTGCCGCTCCCCTGCTGGCCGAGCGACACCTCGGCCGAAGCGAGACGACTGACCTTGTCGTAGACGAAAGAAGAGCCTCCAATCGACTTGACGTTGCCGGCGCCGTCGTAGGCGTAGGCGCCGGTCGACCACAGAGTCGACTCAAGGAGGTTGTCCTTGGCCTCGATCGTCGCGGGACGCGCCATCCCGTCGGCGTCGAGAGCCTGTACCAGGCGGGGGGCGGGGGAGTTGT
>PIVZ01001170.1 GCA_003354045.1 bacterium | reverse complement strand
TCGACGATGACGACGACCTCGATCTCTATCTCGTCAATCGGGGCGATGACAACCGGCTGTTCAGGAATGACGGCAACGACGGATTCGAGGACGTTACTGAGGGACCGACATCGAACGGTGGACAGGGACGCTCGGCGACCTGGGGCGACTACGATCTGGATGGGGACCTCGATCTCTACCTGGCGAATTCGAGCGGCGCGAACCGGCTGCTGCAGAACGATGAGGGCAGCGGGTTCTTCGAGGACGCGACTGTCTATCCGCTCGACGACCACGGCACCAGCTACTGTGCCGCCTGGGGGGACTTCGATCAGGATGGTGATTCCGATCTATACCTGGCCACCAACAGCGGTGCCAACAAGCTCTTCCGGAACGAGAACGTCACCGGGTTCGGCTGGTTGCAGGTCGATCTCCTCGGCACTTTCTCCAACACGGCCGGGGTGGGCGCTGCGCTCCGGCTGGAGATGGGCGGCACGGTGCGCTTCCGCCATGTCGGGGGCGATGCCGGCTACCTGGCGCAGAACGCTCAGCGGGTGGAGTTCGGGCTGGGAGTGGCGAGCGCCGTCGACGCACTGACCGTGCGCTGGCCGTCGGGCCTCGTGCAGCAACTGTTCGATGTCCCGCTCGACACCCTGCTCGTGGTCGAGGAGGCGCTGCTTGTCGCGCAGGTCGGCCCCGACGCGTCCGGGGTCGGCTGCCTGTCGACCGCGCAACCATGCCTCGAGGGATTGCCGATCACCATCAGCCGGACGGAACAGACGGATCTGCGCGGTTACGCGGTAACGTTGACTCTCGGCCCCGAGCTCGAACTGTGCAACGGACTTGCCAGCATCACCGAGGGTCCTTACTT
>PIVZ01001169.1 GCA_003354045.1 bacterium | reverse complement strand
TGGAGTCATCAAACAGGCCGGGGATGCCGGCATCAGGCTGGACGCACACGCGATCTTCACGGAAGACATGATCGACATCGACGAGGGTGCCGGCACCGTCAGCCATAAGCCGGCATGGCTCCTGGGTAAAGATCCCGGCGAAGCGATCGGGTTCTACTGCGTGATTCTCTACGAGAAGACCGGCCTGCAGCGAGTGGTCACCATGAGCAGGGCGGAGGCAATGGAGCGCTCGACCGATACCGGCATCTGGCAAAAGTGGCCCGTGGAGATGGGCAAGAAATCGGTGATCCTGCGCGCCGGCAAGATGCTCCACTTCTCAGACGAGACCGAGGAGATGGCGCGCATCGCCTCGAGCTTCAATGACCCGATCGAGGAGAAAGTACCGTTCTCATCCAGCGCCCGAGACCATGTGCTGGCCGAGGCCGCCCGCAATCAGCAGGACGCCGAGGCCGAGGCGCCGCAGGAGGAGGAGTTCAACGGACCGCCGGAAGACAGCGGACCCTTCTAACCACTACCGAGCTGTGCGCCGTCAGGCGGACTAGTAGCCGCTCAATTTGGAGGGCGGCGTACGGCTCACCCCGTCCAGTCTTCTGGGTCGAACTCGCAGCCGAGCTCTGAGAGCGCCTCGGCCAGCATCGTCGCGAGCGCCCACTCTCCCGACTGAGATGCATCTCCACCATCGATCCGGTCTGCGATGTACTTCGCAAGTTCATTGAGCAGGGCCACGTCGCCAGGGCAGGCATCGGGGTCGAATACTGGGTCCTCGATCAGTTCTACAATCCGCTGCACTACGCGCACAGTGACAGCGACCTCCTCAGCGCGGAAGCCGCTCCATGTCTCACACCCGA
>PIVZ01000566.1 GCA_003354045.1 bacterium | reverse complement strand
CGGAGTGTTGGGTGCAACTCGATCGTCGCGAGATTACAGCCGTTGCCCGTGACGTCACGGATGAAGAGCGGGAGGAGTTGTGGCCTGATTTGACGGCGCTGTTTCCGCCCTGGGGCTATTTCCAGAAACAAACCGATCGTCCCTTTCCGATCGTAATTCTCTCGCCGACTAGCCCAGCGTAACCCTGTGCAGGGTTTGAATGCGTAAACAATGAGGAGAACGACTCGCGATGAGTAACGTGAAATTCGAACACCTTTTCGCACCCTTGCAGGTGGGGCCGATGCTCGTGCCAAACCGTATCTGCGAGACCACCAATACCATCAATTCATCGATGGTTCCGGGTGAAATCGACGATAACTTCAGAGAGCACCATGCCGCCAAGGCCCGCGGCGGTACCGGCTGGATTGGCAGCGAGACCTGGCTGCTCAACCTTCCGTTTCCGCCGGAAACGCCGGATGAAGTAGGTCTCGCCGTGGGCTTTGCCGCTCATTTCGCGACCTATCAAAGTCCGGCCTTTATCGAGGGCTGGACGAAATTTTGCGACGAGGTGCACGAGGCCGGCGCCGTGGCGATAGCTCAATTGACCCACCTCAGTGCTGTGTGGTCGCCTTCGCCAGTGCCAGTCATCGGGGCCCAGGATTTCACGCCTCATATTCTCGGCGATGAGGAGATCGAATTCTGCCTCAATACCTACGCCGATGCCGCAACGGTCGCCAAGGATGCAGGAGCGGACGGCGTGGAGATTCACTGCGCCCACGAGACTTTGGCCTACAGCTTCTTGTCGCCGGTGACGAATAAGCGCACCGACCAATGGGGTGGCGGCCCGCGGGAGCGCATCCGCTTCGTCGTGGAAGTGCTGGAACGCGTCCGCAAACGTATCGGGAATGAGCTCGCGTTGGGTATACGCATCAGTGGCAAGGAGTTCAGGGAGGGCGGCTACGATAATCTCGAAATGCGCGAGATGCTCTATTATATCGGCGAAACCGGTCTGCTCGATTTTGCGGATATCGACGTCGGTCACTGCTGGGGTGCGCCTTCCTATGTGCCGTCGTCCTACTATGGTCACGCGGAGTTTCGCGAGGTCGGCAAAGCGGCGCGCGCCGACCTGGATCCGAAAATCGCCGTCCTGTTCACCGGGCGCATCAATGACCCCGTTATTGCGGAGGAACTGATCAAGGACGGGTATTGCGATCTGGTGGGCATGGTGCGAGCGGGTATCGCCGATCCCGAATTCGCGAACAAGGCGCGCGAGGGCCGCTTGATGGAGATACGCCGTTGCATCAGCTGCACTCGCTGTATCGACGAGGCGTCAGAACCCATGACCTTTCCTTACGCGCCGACCTGCTCCATCAATCCGGTCGTCGGCCATGAGCTGCGCTGGAAGGAACAGTATCAGCCGGTGGACGAACCGAAACGCGTGGTGGTAGTCGGTGGCGGTCTTGCCGGATGCGAGGCCGCGCGGGTGGCGGCCATGCGCGGCCACCAGGTGACGCTGCTCGACCAGGGCAAGCGCTTGGGAGGCCAACTGCTTATCGCCGCCAAGGCCCCGGGGCGCGATGATTTCGAAGACCAGGTCTATTTCGAGGAAAACGAGATGGAGCGTCTTGGAGTCGACGTGCGGCTCGAGACCAGCGTGGACATCGACGCGATCAAGGCACTGTCGGCTGAAGCGGTGGTTGTTGCAACGGGTTCAATCCCACGCGTGCCCAATGATGTTTCGGGTATCGACCTGCCACACGTGGTCCAGGGCTGGGATGTGATGCAGGGCAAGGCCTCGACCGGAGATCGGGTCGCCGTCATATCGCAGGAAGACTATTACGAAACGCCCTGCGTCGCCGAATTCCTGGCCGAACGCGAAAAGCAGGTGGAGGTTTTTCACAAGTCCACCCATCTTGGCTCGGAGATTGCCAGATATTCGGTCGCTATGGTCTTGAGCCGAATGGAGCGTTGCGGTGTAATCGTCCATCCGAACCTGGTTCTGACCCAGGTTCAGGCCGACGGGCTCGAGTTCGTTTCGTCCTTCGGTGGACATACCTATCGCAAGGAAGGGTTCGATAGCGTGGTCCTGGTGTACGGGTCGGTGCCGCAACATGATCTGTATGACCAGCTCAAAGCCGAGGGCAGCATCCCGCAGGTCTATGTGGCCGGCTCCGCCTGGCTACCACGCTTCATGGCAGAGGCTACGCAGCACGGTGCCAGTATCGGGTTGGTAATTTGACCCGACACGATCCGGGAGTTGTCGAAATGGCGGCAGGTTGCTCGTCGCTGTGCGCTCGCAGCTAGCCCGGTAGGCCGGCCGGAGGTTTCGACATGAGCAGAGATTCTTCCATTGACCGGGTAAACGACGGGACCGCTTGGGAAGAGTTCTGTGACACGCTGAAGAGTGCCGGCGCGGTAATCCAGCGCGAGCTTTCCCCGACCGGCGAGCTCGACAGAGCCGAAGGCTACCGATACCTGAGCCGGCTGGCGCGCCTCGCGCTCGAGAAGTTCGTGGAGCACGCAGACCCGACCGCGCCGCGTTTTTACCAGCTCAGCCACGAGACCGGCAAGATCGGCTGCGACAACCCGGATAGCTACTATCAAAACGCCGCCATAAGCGGGCGCTACGACTACAGGGTGTCCGGGACCAGGGGAACGGTAGCCTACTTCGGCATGGGCACGTACTACGGCAACTACGGCTCGAAGGCGCGCTCGGGCTGCAGCGGCTATCTGGAGTCCAAGGATATCGAGGTGGCGGCGGATGGCACCTTCGAGGTCATCCTCAGCTGCCGGGAGCATCCGGGCAACTGGCTCTCGATGGAGCCGGACACCTCCATGCTCATTGTCCGCCAGAACTTCCTCGACCGAGCCAGCGAGAAGCCCGCCGAACTGACCATCGAGCGGCTGGCAGCCGAGGGGCCGCCCGAGCCGCTGCAGGCCGGCGCCTTGGACGAGGGCCTTGCCGGCGCCGCAAGCTTCGTGGTCGGAACGGCCAGCCTGTTCGGCAATTGGGCCGAAGGTTTCCAGAAGAACCCCAACGAGCTTACCGCCCTGGACCCGGCAATAACGGGCGGCGCCCACGGCGATCCCAACATCTTCTATTACATGGGCTATTGGGAGCTGGCCCCGGATGAGGCGTTGCTCGTAGAGGCCGATCCGCCCGAGTGCGAGTACTGGAACTTCCAGCTAAACAACTACTGGTTGGAATCGCTCGACTACCGCTACCACGACATCCACTACAACAAGCACACCGCCGCCTATCGAAAGGACGGATCGTTCCGCCTGATCATCGCGCATGAGGATCCGGGCCTGCCGAACTGGGTGGACACCGCTTCCCATTCACGGGGAACGATGGGACTCAGGTGGATCAAGGCCTCGACCCACCCGCAGCCACGCACCAGGGTCATCAAGACGACCGAGCTGGTAACTCTCGCAGACTGACGCACCGAACCGGCAGATCGGATCCCACAGCGAAACCAACATGTCCCATCCGCCACTGCCCTCCCGCACGCCAGCCCC
>PIVZ01001168.1 GCA_003354045.1 bacterium | reverse complement strand
ACGGAGCGCGGTCGCCTCGTCCATGGTCGGCGTGGTGTCCAGGTCGATACCCTCGTAGTAGTCCGAGCCCATCAGCATCAGCTTGCCGTCCTCGCTGAAGCCGACGCGCACGCCGGCCTCCCAGACGTCGACGCCGTTATAGGTCTGCTGATAGTGCGCAACCCACTTGCCCATCGCGTTGGGGGTCGCCTTCAGGCGCAGGTTCGCGAGGTCGGCCTTCAGCTCGACCTGGTTCTCCAGGATCACCTGCTCGGCCAGCACGGCGAGCTCGCCGGCGCTGCCGACGGACGCGGCCATCTTCACGGAGTGGCCATATGCCCAGTGCGGAGTGCCCGCCATCGGGTTCCAGCTGAACACGCGCCACTCGGTACCCAGGCGAGCGCTAAGCTCGCTCGCGACGGCTGCTTCGCCCATGTCGCGATCGTAGCCCTGGTAGGTGGTGAAGCCGCCCTGCAGGTATACGGGCAGCGGTACCTCGAGCTGCGCGTTCTGCTCTACGGGAACAAAGGCCAGCGCGGGCAGCGCGAAGGCCAGAGTGAGAACGAGAGTGAGAAGCAGGCCAAGACCGCTCCCCTTGTGCGTTCGGATCATGGGTGTGAACTCCTTGGAGTGTGTGGATGAACCTTAAGAGTACCACGCGAACTGGCATAAATGAAGAACGGCCTTGCCCCGGATGGGACAAGGCCGCGCAAAAACAAGTTAATGCGATTTTCGGATCGACTACTTCAGGAGAACCATCCGCTTGCTGGAGGTGTGACCCTCCGCCTGCAGGCGGTAGAAGTAGACGCCACTCGCCAGCGAGCTGCCGTTCTCGTCCTGACCGTTCCAGACGACCTCGTGGCCGCCGGC
>PIVZ01001167.1 GCA_003354045.1 bacterium | reverse complement strand
GGCGTTCTTCGCGGAATCCCTCATCCTGGCAGAGACCGGCAACTCGATCGGTGCGATCCAGGTGGCGGGGACGGCGATGCCGGCCCAGCTCCCGTTCTTCGTCGCGGCGTGCGACTACACGCTGATCGGCGAGGAGTTCTTCGCCGCGTCCGCCTACCTGTCCGGCTCGCCCGAGGAACTCGGCAGCCTGAAGGGACAGGATGTGGGCAAGGTCCTTGTCGCCGTCGTGCTCCTCGTCGGCGTGACACTCGCCACGCTGGGTGCGATGACCGGCTCTGCGGGACTCACCGAGGCAGCCGACTATCTCAAGTCGGTGGTCCTGAACTAGGGAGGCGTTGCAGATGAAACGAACGATTCCACTGCTCATCGCCTCGATAGCCGGTTTCGTGCTGATCGTGGCCTACTTCATTCCCGCTACGCAGACCTGGGGTGAGACCACGTCGATCTGGTTCGACGTCCTCGCCTCGATCGCGATGATTCTCGGCGGCGGCAACCTGCTGAAGATCCACCTGAAGAAGACCTCCGATCGGGCGGCCGGGTGGGGCTTCTCGGTCGTCACGCTGGTCGCCTTCGCCGCCACCCTGGTGATCGGCCTGTCGAAGATGGGCGTCAGTCCGAATGAGCTCTATCCCGACATGCAATGGTCGGGGAACTATCGCGATCCGGGGAAACCGTTCTGGTGGATCTACCAGTTCGTCTTCGTGCCGCTGACGGCGACGATGTTCTCGATGCTGGCGTTCTACGTCGCCTCGGCGGCATTCCGTGCCTTCCGCGCCAAGAACCTCGAGGCGATTCGCCGCATTCGCGGGCTCCTCGATCAGGGTTTCTCTCTCGCTCAGATCCGCCGACTG
>PIVZ01000043.1 GCA_003354045.1 bacterium | reverse complement strand
CGCCGAGTGCAACAGCGTCGATGCCCTGAGCACGAAGGCTCAGGATAAAATAGAGAAGATCGCCAGCAAGCTGGGCACCACGATTATCAAGAAGTGCACGCCGCTCGGCGACTCCTACATCGCGGGCCGTTACTACTCGTGCCCCACCCCCTGCACGGCGGAGGTCGGCTTGCCCAACCCGCTCACAACCTTCGCCCAGCTCGGCGACTGCCTCGAGTGCGTGGGTAGGCGGAAGAGCGAAGCCGCCGCTGATGCCGTGCTCGGTGACCCCGGCGACATCGCGGCCGACGCCGTGGCGCTGAAGTGTCACGCCGCAGCTGCCAAGGGCTACGGCAAGTACCTCTCCACGCAGCTCAAGGTCCAGCAGGGCTGTATGAAACTCGAGGACAAGACGGCCACCGGCGACCTCGAGGTCTGCGCCGGTGTGGACGGTAAGGACAAGATCCTGGGCGCGCTCAACAAGGCCGATGCCGGCCTCCTAAAATCCTGCGGAGGTATCGACCCCGGCGACGCGCTGCCAGCAAACTTGAACACCTGCGGGGCATCGACGATTGCGGACCTGCAGACCTGCGCCGCCAGCGGCTACCTGGCCGCGGGCGACCTGCTCTTCCCGGATCCCTATCAGCTTCCGCCGAACATATGCCCGGTGGGAATGGTGACAACAATCCTGGCGAAGAACGACGTCTCGATCACTGGCGTGTCTTGCACGGGCTTCGGTGGCGTCTGCGTGGGTGGTCTCAACGATGGCGAGGCATGTAACACCATCGCCGAGTGCCCCGACACCGGCACCAACCTCTCGGTCGGCTTCACGGGATTGGCCCATGACAATGACATTCCGGGCAGCTACGAAACGGCCACGGATGTCACCTGTGACGGGGTCGCCGGCGCGTGTGCTCCTTGCACAATCGACGGGATAGCGGTCGACAACCCACTGTCCGATCTTTTTACACGCTGCGTCTATGATACCTCCCAAACCTGTAGCGATCCCTTCGGCCTCAGTTGCGAACAGGATCACGGAGAGACGTGCCTTGACGATGCCGATTGTGCCGCCCTGGACCCGTGCGTGGCCAACCTGTGCACTGACGGCATAACTGCGTGCGCGGAAAACACCGACTGCAACGCGTGCACGATTAACTCGTGCGACCCCTCCCCGTGCGACGCCTCCCCGTGCGACCCCAACCCGTGCGTGGACAACAAGTGCGCTTATGACGGCGTGACTGTGTGCGCGGACAATGCCGACTGCAGTCTATGCACCAATTATGCCGGCACTACTACGTGCACGGACAACGCCGACTGCGGTCTGTGTACCGATTATAGCAGCGCTACTGCGTGCACGGACAACGCCGACTGCGGTCAGTGCGATTATGACGGGGAGACTAGGTGCACGGACAACCTCGATTGCGGTCTGTGCGATTACGACGACGCAAGTGTGTGCAGGGAGAACGCCGACTGCAGTACCTGTATTAAGGGCCTCGATGACAACTGCCCTGGGTCGCTGAGCGTGCCCAACACCTCGTTCTGCGGCTACTACCTTGGCGGTCTAATGGCCAGCGTGTCGGGCGGCACGCCGGTCTGCTCGCGCAACCGCCTGGCCTCGGACCTGACGGGCACCGTTGATCCGGAAAACGGCACCGCTCTTCTCGATTTGGACTTGCTCGCAATCATCCACCTGGGATCCAACAGGCGGCACCCCTGCCCAATCTGCGCGGGCATCTGCGTGAACCAGATCAACGAGGCCGCCTGTGAGGACGACGGCGACTGCGCCACCCCGCCCTGCGTATTCGACACGCCGCAAGATGGCGTGAGGGACGGCAAGTGCTTGGGTGCGGGAACCCAAGAAGGGCAGCCCTGCGACATACAGGCCTTCGACGAGACCCACGGTCCCACCAGCCATGACTGCCCGCCGACTAACGGATCGAACTTCTCCGGCGAGGGCGTGAAGGTCGCACTGCCGCTGACGACCGGGACCGATTCGCTGGCCTTCGAGAATCAGTGCGACGGGCAAGCGCAGGGTGTCTTGTGCGGTTGTGGCATGTGCTCGCACGCTCAAGACGAAGTGGCGTGCCGCAACGACGCCGAGTGCGAGGCTTTGAGTTCAGGCAGCACCTGTACGTCAATCGGCAGCGCCGGCGAGTTCCGCGTCCCCAATCAGTGCACCACGAACCCGGGCGACTCGGCCGATAAGTTCAACTGCACGGATATGGGCGTGAGCACGGTGAGCGGCCTCTGTACCTATGGGCCCTTCGAGTTTGCCTGCGACGGCTTCCTGAGCGCCGACGGTGGTGCGATCATTCCGTGCTCGGACGACAGTGCCTGCGACGCAGAGACCATTCAGGGCATCTGCCCTAGCGGAGATTGTGGCAGGTGCCTGTTCGGTGCGGTCAGGAAGTGTCTGCTCGACCCGGTAGTGGTCAACGGAACCGCGTCGCCGTTCGACACCGCGGCGATGCCGGAGACTCAGAACGTGGTGATTGCGGGCAACTTCTGCCTGGCGCCGACCTCTAGCCCGGTGATCAACGGAGCAATCGGCACCCCGGGCCCGGGCGCCGTGGAGGTAGACGCTTTGATCGACGTGGTGTACTGAAACCGGCCCCCAGATGAACCCAAAAGGCCCCCGGTGCCGCGGTGCGCCGGGGGCCTTTTCTGGTTGATTGTGGTTTCGACCTTGACAAAGCGGGCGCCAGTTTCCTAGTGTTGGCGCTGAAGCGGCCGGTGCGTTGTGCGGTGACGCAGTGGGCGCAGGAAGAAACCAAGGACAGTTTCCGCAGCCACGCATTGCGTGCCGTCGATTGGTGACGGTGGCGAGGGTGCGACGCAGGAGGAGGATTCAATTACATGAGAGCTTTGCGAACAATCAACAAGGCACTGGTGACGACAGCAGTAGCTATGCTCGTCGTCGGCGTGACCACGGACTCCGGCGCCCAGTGGAACAAGCAGGAGTTGAAGTGCGCGGCACAGCTGACCAAGGGAATCGGCAAGGCTGCGCGCAGCATAGTCAAGGAAACGGCCAAGTGCCGCACCGCCGACATAACCGGCAAGACACCGGTCGCGTTGATCACTGACTGTCCCGACGATCAGAGGGCCAAGGACAAGGTCGAGAAGGCCAAGGCCAAGCTCGAGAAGGCGACAGGCAAGCACTGTCGCGGTGTGTGCACATTCTCGCAGGACCAGACCTGTGTAAACGACGCGGCCTGTCCGCCCAACGGCGAGGCTCCGGAGAACTGCTCGGGCAATGACAACACATTCAGCATGAACGCGATGGGCTTTCCGGGCCCGTTTTGCAACGCCGCTGTCGCTGATCCGCCGGTCGACACCCCCGAGGAGATCGGCGAGTGCATGGGCACGCTGGCCCAGTTGATCGCCGACGCCATCATCGAGAACACCTATGGCGACCTGGACAATTCGGATGGCCTCGATGCGAAGACGGACGCGAACAAGGCCGCGCTCAGGTGCCTCAAGCCCCTGGCGCACAGCGTCGCCAAGACGGCCGGCTCGATAGCCGCCACGATCGGTCGCTGCCGCGACACTCAGGCCTCCCTGGCGGTCCCGGTCATCAACCCGGATAACTGTGTGACCGATGACGCGGATGCCATCGCGGCGATCACCAAGGCGATGGGGAAGTTTACCAAGGTACTCGGCAAGAAGTGCACCGACGCGGCCGTGCCGTTGCTCGACTTCTGCGGCACCGGCGCCGGCAACACCGTGGACGCGGCGGCAGCCGAGGCCTGTCTCACTGCACTGGCCGCGGACGCCGCAAACACAGACGTCGCCGTGACGGAGCGCCCATACGTGGTCACCACCCTGATCAATGCCGCGTACCCGCCGACGGCCGCGCCTTTCTGCGGCGACAATCTGGCCAACCAGGTTCCCGACCAGTTCCTGCCGATCGGCGAGGAGTGCGACGGCACGGACAACGGTGCCTGCGACGGCGGCGCAGCGGCATGCCTCCCGCCGGGCGACGTGTTCGAGTGCACTTGCTCAAACATCCCGAGAACGCGGCGTTTTGCCGACGGGCCAGCCTCGGACCTGGAGAGCGGTTGGACGGGCAAGTCGCACGACAGCCAGGTGACCGACGGTGCCGGATACATGGACACCCGCAGCAACTGCGATTGCTCTGCCTTCGATGCTGTCACCGGCGCGTGCACCGGAACTACCGGCGATCAGATATGCGATTTCCACGCCGACACGCAGCCGCGCTGCTCGAACAATTTCGACGAATTCAGCTGCGACGAGCACGGCAACAACAACGGCACCCCCCAGACCTTGGACTGCGCCGTGTGCACGACAGGGAGCATAAATGAGGGAGACTGGTGCGTTACCCAGCTTGACTGTCAATCGCAGTGCTACGATGCCGGCGGCGTCCTTACCGGCGAAGTCTGCAACGAGCAGCTACGTGAGGATGGGACTTGCGACGACTTCTTAGTACAGATGGCCGACTGGCGCAGGTGCCGCGGCGGTACCAACGACGGTTTTGCCGTGTGCCGCGGCGGCCTCGCCGACGGTGATCTCTGCCTAAACGATGGCGACTGCCCGAGTGGTGGCGCCTGCACCTGCGACAACGAGGGCACCGACTGCCCTGGTGGTACCTGTGAGAGCAGGGGGTGCTTCGGCGGCGACAACGACGGTGGCGCCTGCACAACCGGTTCCTGCACGGGAGGAATCAAGGATGGCAACCCCTGCACGTTGGCCGGCCACTGTCCGGGCGGGACATGCGTTTCCGGCGATTCCTGCGTGGGAGGCGCCAACGACGGCAACCTCTGCTTGAAGGCCGCCGACTGCCCGGGCGGGACGTGCGACTACGGCTGCTACACGGCCCCGGACCCGGTTCGCTTGTGCAAACTCGGCCAATGCGACCGCACCCTTAAAGGATTCCCCACTATAAGCTGCGTGCTAGACAGCGACTGCACGACCTGCGGAGGAGGCGTCAACCGGGGCCTCGCTTGCGCGGTCGACGGCGACTGTCCGGGCGGAGAGTGCGATGATGACGCCGGCCCCTGCAAGCTCGACAGAAAGGTATCGGTAGCGGGCGACTGCTGCGAAGCGGGCGAGACGTGCCGCGGGAAGTGTGACTCGACCGGTTCGTGCGTGATCGCTTTCAGCGGCGCACCGCTGCCGCTTTCGAGCGACGGCACCCCGGTGTGTGTCTCTAGTAAGTACTGGACCAACGTCGACGGAACCCAGGACATAGTGAACGGTGAGAGCTGGGCCTACTACGAGCTACGCTCGGTCACCCGCTTGAGCACGATGATAAACACGCCGTGCCCTGTGTGCGGTGGATGGTGCCAGGCAGCCGAGGCTGGCGCAGCCGCCACCCGTAGCTATCTCGACAGCTGCGAGGGCACGTGCAGCGACTCGCTTGCCTGCGACGGCGGCGGCAACGACGGCGGCGCCTGCACGACCGACGCCAACTGCCCGGATGGCACCTGCGAGCAGGTGTGCTCGGACACCGGCACCTGTGACTCGTGCCGCTTCGACAGCGACTGCACGACCTGCGGGGGCGGCATCAACGACGGCGACCCCTGTGAGACGGACGACGACTGCCCCGGCGATACCTGCGGTTCGGTGGAAATCTGCACCGAGGCTTCGTCGAACTGCCCGGATTCCCTGTGTCAGCTCGACCTGTTGTGCAACACCGGTACCAACCAGGGCGAACCTTGTCGCATCGAGGCACAAACGGGCTTCGGAACCACCTCGGTGGACTGCAGGGCAGACGAGCTCACGTTGATCTCGAGCCCCGAGGGCCTGCAGGTCAGGTACTGGCCGTTCACTACCGAGCAGGTCACCCACACCAGCGGGGTCGGGCCCAACATCGCGTGCGAGGCGCCAGGGTTCGAAAACTACACGTGTCCGTGTCCGAGCACCGCGTCTACGATCAAGACCAAGCCGAACTCGTGCAACTTTGCCTGCAACGCGGGCGCGGAGGAGGGTCTACCTTGCGCCAACAACAGGTGGACGGGTACCGGTTCGGCGACCGTTTGCGTGGGCGGAGCCGGCGCCGGCAACAACTGTGACGAAGACGCCGACTGTGAGCCCGGAGGAGCCTGTACCGGCAATCCGTGGCACTGCGTAGGCGGCAGCGCGCTGTTCGAGCCCTGCACCACAAACGCTGAATGCACCGCCCTTGGGGGAACCTGCGAAGATGCCTGCCCGAGCGGCGACTGCGTACCGCTGTGTTTGGAAAAGGGTGCGTGTACAGGCGGCGCCAATGCCGGCGCGGACTGCCAGAACCAGTTCCAGTGCGCCAGTGGCGTCTGCGGTCCCGGCACCGACCCGGAGGAGGGCGCATGCCCGGCCGGACCGAGCTCGTTCCACTGCAACGGCGAGGGCATGGACTTCCTACCCTGTTTTGCGACCGACCTTGGGACGCAGAAAGGATGCGAACTCGGCCCCGACGGCATTGCGGACACGATTGACGATTTAATAGGCTCTGACACTTGCATCGAGGACATCCGTCAGTGCTTTGCCAACGATGGGTTCGCCGAAGGAGGAGACTTGGACAACGGCCGCGGAAACCTCCGTGACGCGCTGGCGGTTGTCACCTACTGTCTGCCTGCGAGCACCAGCCCTTCGGTAAACGGAACCGCCGGACTCGGCGGCCCGGGGCGCCTGCGCCAACCGACGCGAGTGGAGTTCAACTACGACGCGATCCCGGTCGCGCCATAGCGGACATATGGAATGGGTGACACCGACACGGTCACCCGGAGCACGCGAAGCCCGCGTCCCCTCGGGGGGCGCGGGCTTCGTCGCACACGGTCATCTGATCCGACAAGTCGTCGCCCGAGCCATGAGCGGCCGCCCCTAGCGCACAGCGTCACGCGTCGCGGCCGGCGGCCGCGCCAGCAGCCTCGACCGTGGCGCTTGTCGGTTGGTCGTCTTTCGGCCTTGACAAGCGCTGCCAGGGTTACCTAGGGTCTGGCAAGGATGTAGGTGTAGGGGGACGCAGGGACAGGGCGATGCCAGGGGTCGGTCTGTCTCGACTCACCGACCGTACGGTCGAGAACCGAAACGCCGACCACGTTCGCAGGCGAGAAGTCCGAGGAGGAGATTTGCATGCATGCTTTCCGAAAACTTTGTGAGGGATTTGCAGTAGCGGGTGTCGCGCTGACCTTGGTGCTGGCCGGGTCGGTGCCGTCCGAGGCCGAGCTCGAGCCGCTCGAGATAAAGTGCGCGACGCTGATGACAAAGAGAATCGGCAAGACGGCGCGCGCCATCGCCAAGGCGACCGGCAAGTGCCGCGATGCGGACATCGCCGGTAAAGTCATACTCGGTCCAGCTGAGAGTTGTCCGAATGACGCCGGCATCGCCAAGATTGCCAAAGCGAGAGCAGGCTTGGAGAAGATTGCCTCCAAGAGGTGCTCGCACGTATGCACGTTCACCCAGGATGTGCGGTGTATCGACGACATCTCGTGTCCGCCCAACGGTCCTGCTCCCGAGAGTTGCTCGGGCAACCAGAAGACTTTCAGCGCGACGGCAATGGGATTTCCGGGGCCGTTCTGTGAAGGCCTGCTCGAGGATGGCGAACTCACGGACGGCGCCGAGATCGGTGAGTGCATGGCCGATGTCGCGCAGCTCGTGTCCGACGACCTGATCGAGAACGTCTACGGCAGTGTGGACAACTCAGCGGGCTACGACGGCCGTACGCTCGAGGACAGGGCTACCATGAAGTGCCTGCGAAGCATTGCCGGCGCGGCCCCCAAAGCAGCGGCGGCCATCGCCGCTGCCATCGGTAAGTGCAGAGACACGGTAAACGGACAAGCCGTCCCGTCCATCGAGCCCGCCAAGTGCTCGACTCAGGACGAGCTGGCATCGGCGGCCATTGCCAAGGCGCTCGACAAGTTTAGCGCGAAGGTGGCAAGCAGGTGCACGGACGCTACGATCTTGACCCTCGACCTGTGCGGCAACACCATAGGCGGAACCGCTACCTTGGATGAAGCGCAGCTCTGCTTGGCGGACCTCGTCGAGGAGGCCGCCCACTCCACGGAGTTCGTGGAAAATCGTACCTTCGTCGAGATGAACCTCATCAACGCCGTCTACCCGAAGAGCGCGGCCGCTTTCTGCGGCGACAATCTGGTCAACCAGGCTCCCAACCAGTTCCTGCGCGTGGGGGAAGAATGCGACGGAACCTCGGACGATGCGTGCCCGGACGAGTGCTTCCCTCCGGGTGAGGTCTTCGAGTGCACCTGCCCGACCATCGCCAGGCAACGCCGTTTCGACTCCGGCAGCGGCTCGGACTTGGACATCGGATGGAACGGCAATACCTTCAACGCCGTCAACGTCGAGGACTCGGGCTTCGTCAGCACCCTCACCAATTGCGATTGCGACGAGTTCGACCCGCTCACCGGCGAGTGCATTGGCACAAGCGTGGACCCG
This sequence comes from bacterium, assembly GCA_003354045.1. GTDB lineage: Bacteria > Desulfobacterota > Binatia > UBA1149 > CAITLU01 > PIVZ01. The sequence goes on along the minus strand of PIVZ01000043.1, from coordinate 6,467 downwards.
ATCTGCGATGTTTTCTCGCCCACTGCGCCACGCTGCTCGAACGGCGACGGCATCCAGACGTGTGACCAGCAGGGCAACAACAACGGCGTGCAGCAGGCGCTCGACTGTAACGTATGCAGCGACGAGACCCTGAACCCGGGGGACCATTGCATTAACGAGCTTGACTGTCAGTCGCAGTGCTACGACACCGAGGGCGTCTCGACCGGCGGAACCTGCAACAAGCAGCTACGTGACGATGGAAGCTGCGAAAACTTCTCGGTATGGGACGATGACTGGCGCAGGTGCCGTGGAGGCACCAACGACGGTAATGACTGCGAAACCGATGGCGACTGTCCCGATGGCGGCATCTGCGAGAGCAGGGGGTGCCTCGGCGGCAGCAACGACGGTGGCGCCTGCACAACCAATGGCGACTGCTTCACGGCGCCGGAGCCGCTTCGCAAGTGCCAGTATGGCTTGTGCTCCTCCATCCTTTCTGGAAAGCCCAGTATTCAGTGCGTGTTAGACAGCGACTGTGCGACCTGCGGGAGCGGCATCAACACGGGCCTCGCTTGCGAGGACGACGGCGACTGTCTGGGTGGAGCGTGCGATGGTAACGCCGGTCCCTGCATGCTCGGAAGGTCCGTAACGGTAGCGGGCGAATGTTGCCCCGACGGCGAGCTGTGCCGCGGCAAGTGCGATGGCGCCTCGTTCTGCGTACGTATGGCCACCAGTGGCCCCCTGCCGCTGGTAAGCTCGGGGATTCCGAGCTGCGCGGTAACGAGCTTCGTCACCGACGTCGTCGGAACCCACAACATCGAGACCGGCGAGCACGACCTGTTATACCGGGTAAATCCCCTCACCAACACCGGAGGCGCCGCGTCGCAGCTCACACCGTGTCCGGTCTGTGGCGGCTTCTGCGCGGATGGACCCCAAGCGCAGCAGACCTGTGAAGGCACCTGCAGCGACTCGCTTGCCTGTGACGGCGGCGACAGCGACGGCGTGGCCTGCCTGGACGACGGAGACTGCCCGGATGGGGGCGGCTTCGCGGAATGTGCGCAGGTCTGCTCGGACGTGGAGACCTGCGACCCCTGCCGCTTCGACACCGACTGTCAGACGGGGGAGATTTGCACGTCGGCCTCGACCGGCTGCCCGGGAAGCGAATGCCGGCTGGACTTGGTGTGTAACTACGGCCCTGCCGAGGGCCAGCCCTGCCGACTCGAGTCCGCCACGAGGTTTGGAATCACCTCCGGCGACTGCCCGCCCGATGGAGCCCCGGTCTCGACTTTGAGCGACCAGAACGACTCGCCGGCGAGGAGCGAGTATGGGACCTTCGAAAGCATATACGGGCCGCCGTCACCGTGTGACTCCCCCGGCTTCGAACTCTACGACTGCCCCTGTCCCGGTGGAGTCGCTCAGTCAAAGCCGAACAAATGTTTTCCAGCCTGCAACGCAGGGGCGGAGTACGGTGTCGGCTGCGGCACCGGGAAAGCGGCGGTGGGCGAATACACAGTCTGCGTCGGAGGTGGCAACGACGGCCTGAACTGTGACGAGGATGCCGACTGTGAGCCCGGAGGAGCCTGCACAGGCAATCCCAACCACTGCATTAACGATCTCAACTTCCTGTCCGTTCTTTGCGACAGTGATGCCGACTGCGGGAATGGAACCTGCACTGATGCCTGCCCTGATGGACGCTGCACACCCCTGTGCGTGGTGGACGGCGCCACCTGCCTGGGCGGAGACCGTGCTGGCGGCGTGTGCGCCAACAACGGCGACTGTGACGGCGGCGGGGAATGCCAGGGGGCACCCGACATGGAGGAGGGCGCCTGCATATCCGGCCCGGGTCGCTACCACTGCGACGGCATCGAGGCCTTCCTGCCCTGCGCCGCGGGCGACGTGGGCACGGAGAAGGGCTGCGAGTTGGGTCCCGACGGTTTTCCCGACACGGTAGACGACCTCCCGGGCACGGGGTTCTGCGTAGAAGACGTGCACCCCTGCCACGTGAACGACGGCGCCACCGAGGGTGGCGACATGTTGAACGGCGGAATCCCCGATCTGCTTCACTACTTCAGCGTCGGCCACTACTGCATCCCGAGCAGCAGCTCTCCGTCCATCAACGCGGCGACCGGTTTCCCGGGCCCGGGCCGCAATCGGCAGCGCGGACGCTTCGTCGTGAACTACGACGCGATACCCTGAGGCCGGCTGACCTATAACCGGGTCTGCACGGATCACCGAGCGATCAACAACGACGATCGCCGGTGATCCGTGCGGGCAGCCCGCAAAGGGCGCCGGCGAGCCAGCATCGGAGCAGATAGCCGAAAACACCTCGCCCGCTCGAGATCAATACGAATGAGATTGCGCCGGACGAATCCGGCTGGCTAGCCGCGCGGGTCGGTTCCGGGCGGCTGACTGCCCTGGCCGGTTCCGGGCGGCAAGCCGACCGGGTTCAGTCGTTGTCGGGAAGATCGGTAGCGACTTTCACCTTCTTGTCGTCTTCGGCGGCCTTCTTGCGGGCGGCTCTGAAGTCGGCAAGCCGGTGGTCGATGTCTTTGTCGGAGAAGTCCGCCAGGCGGATCATCGTGAAGCGTCCCTTGAATTCTATGCTGATCGGGAACGGCGCCGCCGCAATGAGCGCCTCGACGTAGCTCCCGGAGATGCCCTCAGGAGAGATCTCCTGGGCGCCGTAGACAGCCACCACCTGGCCGCCGGTGCCGGCCACCGGATTGCCCTTCAGATCGCTGACGATCGCAAAGACCGTGTCCCCGAGGTTCCGGTCATTGAGCAAGGCGACATCATAGGCGGCGGCCGCCACGACACGATGCGTGCCGGTTATGAAGATCGGCTTCTCGGCCATCGGCAGCTCGGACCAACCGGCCCGTAGCTCCGCAAGCTCCTCGTCGGACGGCTTCCAGATCTCGCTGGTCCGGCGCGAGTTCTCCAGCTGAGCCACAAAGGGCAGCGTCGCGTCCGAGATCTCGAGGTTGATCCTCTCCTCTGCGATCGCCGAAGCCTCGGCCGACTCGTCCTCCACGACGGAGTAGCTGATCTTCACCAGCCTTCCCGTCGTGAATTTGATCTGCGGCCGGCGAATCCACAGCGTCACGTGGCCGGCCACCTTCGCGGCCGCCTCCGCGAACGACTTCTCGTCGCTGACCGGCATGGTGTTTACCTGGATGATGACGTCACCTTCGAATACGGAGCGCGCGGAGGCCCAGGCGTGATCGGTGATCTCGCTTATCTGGACGCCACTCGGCTTGGGCCCCATGAAGTCGATGAGCTCGGCACTGATGGGGGCGACCTGGAAGGGCATGACCCCGCCGCGAGTTTGCGCGTCGCGCTTATAGCGTATGCGAAACTCCGGCATGACGTTGTGCAGCACGAGATAGATCCCGCCTATGTCGTTGCCAAGCGTGCCTTCAACGCTTGTGACCTGTCGAAATGCCACGCCCATATGGGGGGTAACGAGGACGAGCAGCAGAGCCGCCGCAACCGTGGCGAAGAGGCCCCGGCTGGGCGACGCGAACGCAGAACCTTTGGTGGCTTCTCTCATGAATCCTCCGGACCTTAATGGTGCTCTCGGTAGTGTCTGTGCGCGCGGGCTGAGAAGAGCCCTGTGAGGGGCTCTACCGGACGCACACGCGGTAAGTCTGGTAGCCAGTCCTATACACGGGGGAAAACAGACAAAGCAACCTTGGCTCGGCGCGCGCAAAGGTCGCATTTCGCTGCCGTATGAGCTTGACAAGGATCAGCCGCCCCGGCTAAACGTTACGGCTGAGGTATCCTTACAGACTGGACTTGAGGAGGGGCTTCGTCTTGCCCGCCACGTCAGGTCCGATCCCTTCGTAGCACGCGAAAAGGAGATGAACCGAATGACTAGTTGGCTTCGCAAGCTGGGACCGAGCGCTGTTGCCCTTACTTTCGCGCTCGCCATAACGGGGTGCGACGATGGCGGGGGCAGGAGGCTTTTCACCCTCTTCTTCGGCATCAATGGATTCGACGATTGCACCAGGGTCGTCGTCGAAATCGACCTGGACGCGGCAGGTGCCGTGATCGCCGAAGACGGCAACGGCGACCTGATGTGCTTCCTCAACGCATTGCTCGACGCGAGCGGCTGCCTGGTGGACTTTGACCTGGTCAACGGCACCTTCACCGCTACCATCGACGAGTGCACGATCCCCGCGGTGAGCGCATTGTTCAGCTGTAGGTTCAGAACAGGCGTGCTTTCCTCTATCCGTGCCGTGACCACGGCGACCTGCGTGTGCAACGAGCCTCTGTGCGACGAGGACCCGGACGTCTGCGTGGGCGACGCGAGCATGGGATCCGACCCGACCGCATGCGAGGACTGCACGGACGGTATCGACAACGACAACGACGGCAAGACCGACTGCGAGGATCCGGGCTGCCAGAGCGACCCGGCCTGCGGCACGACGCTGCCGACCACTTCGACCAGCACCACGACCACTTCGTCGAGCACGACCACGACAACCCAGTCGAGCACGACGACGACGTCGAGCACGGTAACGACAACGTCGACCACTACCTCGACGACGGTACCGTGGCAGGTCAGGTGCAGACTCGTCTTCCACGTCCCCGAGGATGTCGATCTCGGCTCTCTGCAGTGGGACACCGACTACAACGCGGCTCCCGGCGTCTTCGTCGGAGCGGGCGGTCAAGTCGAGTGCGCGGGTCTGGTCGATGGCGGCATCGCTCAGTTCAACGACAAGGAAGACGAGCTGATCATGACGGCCGGCATCATCCACCAGACCGGCTTCTCGGCGCCTCTCGATGTCGCCGAGTGCACCCTGGTGGCCACCATCGATCCGGTTCCCGAGGACTTCACACTCACGACGACGGACGCGGCCGATCCCGACATCAACCCGATGATACCGTTGCCCGAGGTGATCCTGCGTTCGATCGAGTGCGTGTCGATCGTGACCACGACCTCGACGATCCCGAACATCGAAACGACCAGCACGTCGTCAACGACGGCGCCGATCGAGACGACGACTACCACGACGACCACCGCGGGCGGTGGCGGTGACACCTACACGATCACCTTCAGCATCGATGCCACGATCGAGAGCGTCGGTGCCGTGCAGTTCGACGTGGACTACAGCGGCGCACCGGGAGGCTTCGTCGATAACGCTGGCGAGCCCGTCTGCGCGGCCTTGCCGGTGGTAGCCGGGTTTGGCGCCTTCAACGACGACACCGGCAGCTCGGTGTTGACGGGAGGCGTCATTTCGTTCTCCGGCTTCAACACGCCGGCGGCCATCGCCGAGTGCGAGTTCGCCTCGACCGGTGCAGCGCCGGTCCCGGGTGACTTCAGCGTCACGACGACGGATGCGTCGTTCTCTACCACGCTGCCGATAGATCCGTTCCCGGACGTAAGCGTGGGCGTGGCGGTAAGTGCCCCTTGATTCAGCTTTCGGCGGTTTGATAGTCTGACCTTGCAACAAGAGGGGAGTCGGTATTGACTCCCCTCTTCGTTTGCGGCCACGTCCACGACACGCGGCACAGCTCCAAGCGGAGGAGAGCTTTCATGAGTAAGTCGAGCGTGAGTTTTCTGATAGGCAGCCTGTTTGCGGCCGTTTTGTTCTTCACACCGAGCCTTGCCCAGGCGGCCAACGGCGACTGCGGCCAGCCGGTGAGCGTCGATGCCGAACCGACGACCACCGATGCCCTGTTTATACTGAGGGCGGCCGTTGGCTCCGAGGAGTGCGGCCTTTGCCCCTGCGACGTCGACCAAGCCGATGGGATCAAAACAACCGATGCGTTGATCACGCTGAACGTGGCCGTCGGGAAACCGGGCATCGTGCTCAACTGCGCGCAGCCCTGCCCCGCGGTCAACGGGCCGGAGAACCCGTGTACCTCGGCTTCGTTCACCGCGATAGCGGGATCGGATCTCGATTCCGGCTGGACCGGCATCGGCCACAACGGCGACGTCACCGTGGGATCGACGATCACCTTCCGGGTGCTCAGGCGCTGCACCGACTCGCAAGAGCCGTGCGAGACAGATGCAGACTGCACCAATCAGGAATGCGAGCCGACCTGCAACTGCCAGGACGACACGAGCTGCGAGGCCTTCGGCCCCACCCACCCAACGCGCTGCGTCACCACGCTGACCCTCTGCGACACCAACGCGGACTGCCCGCCGGTAGTGGAGTGTGCGCGCATGTTCGGTCCGCCGCTGCCGCTGAGTGCCGACGGCAACCCGACCTGCGTGGTGAGCAGATTCGCGAGTCCCATCACCGGGACCGCCGACTCGAGCACCGGGCACGCAGTCGTGACCTCCGACCTCAAGTCGAGGGTCTATCTCGGCGAGCTCAACGACCGGCCCTGTCCGCAATGCGGCGCCGCCGATCAGGACCCGCAGATCGGCGATGAGTTCACCTGCACGGGCGGCCAGACGCCTGGAGCGGCGTGCACGGTCAACGCCCTGAGCCCCGACTTCGGCGGCGTGTCCTTCGACTGCGCACCGGAGACGGGTGGGA
>PIVZ01000565.1 GCA_003354045.1 bacterium | reverse complement strand
GGCCGTGACGCCGGGACTCTTGGTGGGGGCCGTGCCGCACCTGAATCCTCTGTGAGCGCAGGTGAGGTGGCCGCCGCAGGCTCCCCCGCGTAAGTATTGGACAGCTTCCGGCTCGGGTCAGGAACGGTCGCTACCGAGCGCTCTTTTAATGATCCGGATCAGAAGCAAGAGGCATCGATAGGCGTGTACGGCGAGATCGAAAAGCCAATTGCCGAGGCTCTGGCCCGTTGGGTGGACTTGATGCGTCGGCGCGCCGGCCTGGTGCTCAGCGTTGCCACGGCCGTCACACTGGGCGTTGCCCTGTACGCGGCGACCCATCTCGAGCTCAACGCGGATCTGGACCGGATGTTCTCGGAGGAGTTACCGCACCGTGTTCTCGAGCTGGAGCGCCTCAAGCGCTTCCCCCACGTTGACGACAACATCCTGATCATCATCGACGGTGCCACCATCGAACAGGCCGGCGATGCGGCCCAGGCATTGGCCGAGCGGATGCGCGCGGCCGGCGATGTTTTTGACGAGGTCTACCTGCCGCGCGACAGCTTCTTCGAGGACCACGCGCTCCTCTACATGGAAACCGGCGACCTCGACGACCTTGCCGACCGCCTGGCGCGCGTCCAGCCCTATCTGGCCGGGTTGGCCAAGGACGGCACCCTGCGTGGCCTGGCGAACATGCTCGAGAGGGCGGTCGCTGCGGTCCGCGACGGCGACTTTTCCGGCGCCGAGCTCGTGCCGATGTTCGATCGCTTTCAAGAGGCGATTAGCGCGCGGCTGGACGATGCTCCCTACCGACTCTCGTGGGCGGCGGTGATCGCCGGCCGTGAGCTCGACATCCACGAGCGACGCTATTTCGTGATCGCGCAACCCGTCATCGACTTCTCCAAGTTCGTGGCCGGGCGCACGGTGATGGAGACCATCGATCGCTTCGTCGATGAGCTCGGGCTGCGCGATGTGGAAGGCCTGCGCGTGCGCGTCACGGGGGACATCGCGCTCAGCTACGAGGAGATGACCCTGGTCGAGAGTCAGGCTGTCATGGCCGCGCTGGCCTCGCTGCTGATGGTGAGCGTCCTCCTGTCTCTGGCACTGCGCTCTGCGCGCTTGGTGCTCGCCACCGTCGTGACTCTGATCATGGGGTTGGTGGCGACCATGGGTTTTGCGACGGCGGCCGTAGGCCACGTAAACGTGATCTCCATCGGATTCGCGGTGCTCTTCATCGGACTGAGCGTCGATTTCGCCATTCATTTCTGCATGCGCTACCAAGAGCTGATTCGTGCCGGCTCTCCCCACGAGCTGGCCCTGCGAGAGACGGCCCACGGGGTCGGCTCCTCCATACTCCTGTGTGCCGTGACGACGGCGATCGGTTTTTACGCGTTCGTTCCGACCGACTTTTCCGGAGTGGCCGAGCTCGGCTTGATCGCCGGCACCGGCATGTTCATCGGCACGTTGTTCTGTTTCACGACCCTGCCGGCAATGATCAGCCTCGGTAGGGGCGAAGCCGCGGCGGCTGTGGCCACCGCCACGGTGCAAGCCGAGTCCAGCGAGGCTCCATTCTCGACCCGTCACCCGCGCAGGGTGGCGAGCCTCGCCGTCGTACTCGGCCTCGGCGCCGTGTTCCTGCTGCCCGAGGTTCGCTTCGATCACAATCCGGTCAACGTGCGCGATCCGTCGGCCGAATCCGTCCAGGCCCTCGAGGAGATCATCGCCGATGGCGGAGACTCTCCGTGGGACATGAGCGCGGTCGCCCCTGACCTCGAAGCTGCCGAGGAGCTTGCGGCCAAGCTGCGCGAGCTCGATGAGGTCGAGCAGGTCCTGACGGTCAACGATTTCGTGCCGGGGGATCAAGACGAGAAGCTCGCGATTCTCGAGGACGTTGCGATGTTCCTGGCGCCCGCGCCGGCTGCAGACGGAAGCGTGCCGGCGCCGGAGATGGAAGAGCAGCTGGAAGCCCTGCACTCGTTGCATTCACAGCTCGCGCGTCTCTTGCGAGACGGCGGCGACGAGGAATTGCTCAACAGTGCGCGCCGGCTTCTGGCCGTCTTGGCGCCGCTGCTGGAGAAGGCCGCGACCGGAGAAGTGGGCGCGGCAACGGTAGCGACACTGGAAGAGAGCCTGCTGGGTTCGCTGCCCGCCCAGCTCTCGATGCTCGAGCGGGCTGTCAACGTCGGGCCGATCTCGATCGAAAAGCTGCCTTCGGGGCTGCTGGCACGCATGGTCTCGGCCGACGGCGCGGCCCTGGTGCGAATCTCTCCGCGAGAAGACCTCAACGACAACGACGCGCTCGAACGTTTTGTGACCTCCGTCGTCGGCGTCGTTCCGGAGGCCACCGGCAGTGCCCGCACCATATACGAGAACGGCCGCGTGGCGGTGGACGCTTTCCAGCAGGCACTGGTGGCGGCGGTCGTCGTCATAGCGATTCTGCTCTTGGTCATATGGCGAACGTTCGGTGAGACGCTGCTGGTCATGGCGCCGCTGGCCTTGGCCTCGGTGATGACCACGGCCATCGCGGTGCTGACCGGCATTCCTTTCAACTACGCCGACATCATCGTGCTGCCGCTGCTGCTCGGCATCGGTGTGGACAGCGGCATCCATCTGGTTCATCGCGCTCGCTCGACGCATGAGCAGGGCGACCACCTGCTCGAGACCAGCACTGCCTACGCGGTGCTGTTCAGTTCGCTTACGACCATTTCCAGCTTCGGCAGTCTCGCGCTTGCCTCGCACCGAGGCATGGCGAGTCTGGGCCAGCTGCTCGCCGTCGGGGTGGGGGTCGCGGTTCTGTGCAATCTGCTCTTCCTGCCCGCGTTCATCGAGTTGCGCAGCCGCTGGCAGCGCCACGGAGGTTTGGCGCCGCCTGATGAGGGATCGGCCTAGCTCGTTCGGTCGTCAGGAGTCTCGGGTCAGCCTCCTGGCTAGGACGGCGTGCGGCCGAGCGGTCTCTTGCGGCCTGCCACAGTGGCCAGGACGTATGGGCCTGGCGGCATGACCGCTATGCGGGTAGGCGCCGCCCGGCCGGCCAGTGCCACCTCGAGCCCGTGCTCGGGACTCGCAACGGGCTCGACCAGCAAGCGGGCGGCTTCCTCGTGGGACATGCCGTCCGTATAGAGCAAGACGCGTGCGCGGCGCAGCACCTGGCACAGGCACTGCGCGTTCCACTGGTCGATTGCTATGAACTCTTCTGTGGCCAGCCGTTGGTCGAGTGCGGCGGCACTCGCCGAGTCGTGGAGCAGGGCCGTGAAGGGCGGGCTGCCCACACCTTCCGAAAGAGCGGCGCACAGCAATATCACGCCGCCTTCAGCGACGACGTTGGCTGCCGCGGCTACTCCTTTAATCGCCTGGTAGAAACTGGCATCGAGCGGGTAGCCGCCGCCGGAGACGACGACCACATCGGCGGGGCGATCGATGGATACCTGGGACTCGGCCCGGACGAAGTCCATGCCGGCTTGGTGGGCTTTCTCGAGGTCTCCGCAGAAGATCCCGGTTACGCGCCGTTGCTCATCGACGGCTACATTGGCG
>PIVZ01000564.1 GCA_003354045.1 bacterium | reverse complement strand
CCAAGATCGATCCTTCGACGTCTCCCACGGCGCTTCAAGCATCAGCTTGCGCCGGCTCGTGGGCGGAGCACGAAGGGCTGCGTAGGCTGCAAAGCGTTCTAAGCGTATCCACACGTCGTGCTGTGAGCGCAAGACCAAGAGCCGGCTGGAAGCCGGCGCTCCCAGCACGAATGCTGGGAGCGCCGGCATCTTGCCGGCCGGGGGGACGAAGTCCCCCTCGCTTCGTGGGCGCAAGACCAAGAGCCGGCTGGAAGCCGGCGTCGAAATCCCTGTGGACGAAGGGCTGGCGCTTCCCGTCGCCTACAGGCCTGGAGGACGTCCAAGAAGCCCAGACGGGGCGGGACTGGATCCATGTCTGGAGGTGTAAGTATTCGGCGAACCCGTAGCCTCTGACCGCCCTCCACCTCATCGTGCAATGGCGGTGCTCTCAGTAGAAGAGTCGTCCGGTCGGCGAGACGCCGGAGCTCCCAGCGGAAGAGTAGAGCTCGACCGCCATCGCCACCATGGGGTACGCACTTTCGCACCATGCCACTTGCCGCTGGCGTCGACCAGGATCTTGGCGCTGTACGTGCTGGCAGCCGTTCGCTTTACGCTGGCCGTCGAAGAAATCTTCGGGAGCCGTAAAATTCTGCTGGACACAGGTTTCGGGAAGGTGTACAAAGAGACCATGGACACCGACTCTGAGGCCCGACCCACGGTTTCCGCCGACTCATCGACGAGAGCGCAGTGCGCGAGTACGAAGGAGAGGCCGACGGTCTGCGAAGGGTGTGCCTTCAAGGCCGAGGTCTTCGAGTCTCGCCAGCAGGCCGGTTACTGGCGAAGCCTGCACCAGCAGGCGCTGGAACGAGAAGAGAAGCTCCAGCAAAGGGTCCAGCAGCTTCGGGCCGAGATCCACAAGCTCGAGCGGCAGATCTTTGGCCGCAGATCGGAGAAGGCCGGGGCTCGGGACAAGGCGGGAGCGAAAGGGGCGAAGAGCCCGAGGAAGCGAGGTCGGCAACCGGGTCAGCCCTCTCCCAAGCGCCGCTCTACTTCCCACCTTCCCGTCCAGGAGGAACCCCACACTTTGCCGTCAGAGCAATGCCAGTGCTCCCGGTGTGGGCTGCCTTTTCAGGAGTGCTTCGTCACTGAGGACTCCGAGGTGATCGAAATCGAGGTCAAGGCTCACAAACGGAAAATCCGCCGTCAGGGCTACCAGCCAACCTGTGAGTGCGATCACCTGCCGAGAATCCGGACCGCTCCCGGCCCCCCCAAGCTGATTCCCAAGGGACTCTACGGGGTGTCGATCTGGGAGACGATCCTGCTGGACAAGTACTGCTTCCTGCGACCGACCTACCGCTTGCTCCAAGATCTCAAGACGCATGGGCTCGACCTGTCCCTGGGGACGGTGACCGGGGGTTTGAAGAAGCTGGCACCGCTTTTCGAACCGATCGCAGCCGAGACCACCCGGTACAACCGCCGTCAGTCGCAGTGGCATGCCGACGAGACCAGCTGGCCGGTCTTCGTGGTCTACGAGGGTAAAGTCGGTTGGAAGTGGAAGCTGTGGGTCTTCCAGTCTCGTGCGGCAGTCGACTTTGTGCTCGACCCGACGCGCGAAGCCCGAGTTCCCCAGGAGTATTTTCAGGGCGTCGAGCGAGGCGTGCTGGTCGTCGATCGCTATAGCGCCTACAAAGCGATGAAGCAGGTCAAAGAGGGCTGGATCCTCCTGGCGTTTTGCTGGGCACATGTGCGTCGGGACTTCCACGGTGTCGTCGCGGATTGGCCGGAGCACGAGGAATGGGCGCTCTCGTGGGTCGAAGCGATCGGCGAGCTGTTCCATCTCAACAAATTGCGGTTGAAGGCGACGCCCGAAAAGCTCCCTCCGCGCCAGAAGGCCCTGGAGGTTGCCGTCGGGAAAATGGAGAAGCGTCGCGAGCAGGAGCTGAGCTGTGGCGACCTGCACCCAGTGCGACGCAAGCCCCTCAAGAGCTTGCGCAACCACTGGGAAGGTCTGACGCGTTTTATCAAGGATCGACGAATCCCGATGGACAACAACCTGGCGGAGCGCAGCCAACGGGACCCGGTCTGTGCTCGCAAGCAGTTCTCGGGCTCCTCGTCGTTGTGGTCCGGACAGCTAGCCGCCAGACTCTTCTCTTTGTTCGCCACGCTGGAGCTTTGGCAGATCAATCCCCGAAAATGGCTGAGAGCTTACCTGGAGGCCTGCGCCGAAGAGGGGGGCAAGGCGCCAGCAGATGCCGCGAGTTTCTTGCCCTGGAACCTCTCCGACGAGCAGCGTGCTGCATGGGCTGAGCTGGCGTTCATCCAGGATTCCTCTTGAAAGGAGCACAGGCGTGCGCTATTGCGGCCGCGATTTCACCGACGACGAGTTGGAGCTGATCCGAGAGCTCGTCGCCGAAGTTCCCCGAAGAAATCGCGCTCAGCTCTCGCGGGTGGTCTGTGAGCGGCTCGGCTGGTTCAAGCCTTCCGGCGAGCTCAAGGAGATGAGTTGCCGGGTGGCCATGCTGCGTATGCAAAAAGACGGACTGATCACCTTGCCGGCTCCCCTGTGCCGCAATGGCAACGGCCGGCCCTACACGCGGCGCACGCCTGCCACCGATCCCGGGTTGCCTCTCGCACGGCCGGTCGACAAGCTGCGCGACCTGCGTCTGGCGGTCGTGGCAAACCGGCGCGATTCCCACCTGTGGAACGAATACGTTCAGCGCTATCACTACCTGGGGTATCAGCCCTTACCCGGGGCGCAGATACGCTATCTGGCCCACGCTCAGGGTCAAGTCGTGGCCCTTCTGGGCTTCGGCGCCGCCGCCTGGAAAATCGCTCCTCGAGATCGTTTTATCGGTTGGAGCCCTCAGCAACGGCAAGAGCGCTTGCACTTGCTCGTCCAAAATGCTCGCTTCCTGATTCTACCGTGGATCGCTTGTCCCAACCTGGCTTCAAAGCTGCTTGCCATGACAGCTCGCCGCCTGGCCGAGGACTGGGTCGGCCGTTACGGCTACCGCCCGGTGCTCCTGGAGAGCTTCGTCGAGGCCGAACGCTTTGAAGGGACGTGCTATCGAGCAGCCAACTGGATCCACGTCGGGGCCACTCAGGGCCGAGGCAAACTCGATACTCGACATGAAGTCAAGCTGGCCGTCAAAGAGATCTGGCTCTATCCCCTCGTCAAGAATTTCCAAAGATCTCTCTGTGGCTGAACCTTGTCCGGGCGACTCGCCTCCACGCCCGAATCCACGTTTCCCGAGAAACTCTTGAGGTAGAGTCAGACCTGGAGGGGTCGGCCGGGAGTGGCCGACCGAAGACAAGGATAAACCGTCCAGTCTGAGACGCTCAAAGCGATCGAAGGATTGACAGCGACGTTTATCCCTTCCATCCAGAGAGACGATGATCGGGACGGGTTCGCCGAATACTTACCGCCTCCGGCGTCGATATCTCTGAGAACAAAGCACTTCCGGCGAACCTCGGGTCTCCTGTCTGTCGAGGAGAGGTCGCGCACCTGGTGTCGTGGCGTCCGATTCGG
>PIVZ01001166.1 GCA_003354045.1 bacterium | reverse complement strand
GGATCATGAGTAAGGCCCGGTATGCGCCCAGAGGACCGACGTGAACGAGCTCGCACCAGCCGCGCAGTTCGTCACCAACGAAGGCGGCGAGACGACCCGGACTCATGCCCATCGCCCGCTCCTCCATCTGGACCGTCGCCGTGAGAGTCATGTCGAATTGATAGCCGTACTCGAGCTCCCAGCCGGGACCTGTGGCATCTTCGGCTCGCTCGCCGACCCGATTGCCTTCGGTCGACTGGACGATGCGCTGCTTGCCGGCCTTGCCCTTCCCGGTGCTGAGCAGGCGGCCCTTTGCAGACCTGCGCTCCTCCGTTCCGAGGGGAAGCATTGCGGAGGCGAATATGTCGTCGAGCACGGAGGGCGGCGCCTGATAGGTGAGCCAGCCGCCCGCGCCGACCGCATCGGCGATGTAGAGCTTGTAGCCGCCACCCGGAGCGAAGCCGCCGAGCGTGCCGTACCAGCCGGACAGGCTATTCACGTACTCGTCGAACCCTGACTGGCTCTTCACAACGTCACCGTCGTCGACGATCAGGCTCTGCAGGGCGTAGTCCGTGCTCATCGCTTCGAAGGGCGGGAAGCCGATCCAGTTCCAGCCGTCGATCAGCGGGATCGGGATCTCCGGGTCAGCCGGCTGTCCCTGGTGGAGGATCGTTCCGCCTTCGGTCAGCGAGATCGCGTAGCTCTCCTTCACTGACAGGTCAACCAGGGAGCCGACCCAGCCGAGGGTTGCGTCGTACTCGCTGACGAAACCGTTGCCACCCCGGACCGTCTTGATGATGTCGCCCGGCGCGGGATTAAGATCGCCGAGAATCGTGATGGCGCTCATGTCCAGCGAGTCGACAAGGTTCAGAGA
>PIVZ01000042.1 GCA_003354045.1 bacterium | reverse complement strand
AGCTCTCTCAACGGTTACAGAGGGTAATGCCGTCATCCACCATGGCCGTGAACGCGAAGGTTCTCGAGCTCACAGCCCAAGGCCGCAAGATCGTGGGCTTTGCCGCCGGTGAGCCCGACTTTCCCACCTGGCCGCACGTGTGCGAGGCGGCTCACGAGGCCATCCGCCGCGGCGACTTCCGCTACACGGCGGTGGGCGGAACTCCGGAGCTCAAGCAGGCCGTCGTCACCAAGCTGGCCCGCGACAACGGGCTCGAGTACGGCGAAAAAGAGGTAATGGCGAGCTGCGGCGGCAAGCATGGGCTCTACAACGCCATGCAAGCCATCCTCAATGAAGGTGACGAAGTACTGGTTCCCGGGCCTTGCTGGGTGAGTTATCCGGATATGGTGGCCCTGGCCGGCGGCCAGGCGCGGCTCATCGAGACCTCCGAGCAGGCGGGCTTCCTGCTCGAGCCTGAGGCCCTCGAGGCCGCCCTGTCCGAGAAGACCGGCGCGGTTATCCTGAACAGCCCTTCGAACCCCACCGGCGCCACTTACTCGGGAGAGCAGATGACCGCGCTCGGCGAGGTCCTGCTACGCCACGACTGCTGGCTGATCGTTGACGATGTGTACGAGTTCATCCGCTACGACGGTGAGCGTCCGCGCCACTTGCTCACCGTCCACCCGGAGCTGCGCGAGCGTGCCATAATCTGCAACTCGGTTTCCAAGACCTACGCGATGACGGGCTGGCGCGTGGGTTACACGGCCGCACCGGCGCCGGTCATCAAGGCGATGACCATGCTGCAGGGCCAGCAGACCTCCAACCCGACTTCTGTCGCCCAGGCCGCGGCGACCGCCGCGCTGGCCGGACCGCAGGATGCGTTGGCGCCGATGGTGGCCGAGTTCAAGAAGCGCCGCGACAGGATCTGCGAGCTCGTGAACGCCGTCGAGGGCCTTTCGGTGGTCAAGCCGGACGGGGCTTTCTATGTCTTCGTGAACGGCTCGGGAGCCTTCGAGAGAACGGGGACGAAAGACGGCGACGGGCTGAGCCTTGCGATGCTCGAAGGGGCAGGCGTGGGTGTGGTAGGCGGTAACGACTTCGGGTCGCCCGATCACTTCCGCATATCGTACGCCACCTCGATGGATGCCATCGAGGAAGGCATGAAAGCAATCACCGACTGGCTGGGCTCGCTATAGATCCGTGGCGTGGGGCGGGGGGCGGCGTCCCGTTCGTTTGAACTCGAAGTAGTCTTTGAGCACTCGTGCGTGATCGAAGGCAAGCGGGGCGGGCAGGGTACTCTCGTCCACGGTGATGGCCCGCGCGGCGTCGTCGCCGGCCTGCGGTTCACCTTCGGCCCGGCCTACGAACACCGGAGTTACCGTGTGCTGGCGCGGGTCACGGGAAGGGTCCGAGTACACGTAGAGCAACTCGGTCAGCGTGACCTCGAGCCCGGTCTCCTCTAGCGCCTCGCGGACGGCGGCTGTCTCCACCGACTCACCGTAGTCGACGAAACCTCCCGGAATCGCCCAACCGTGCGGCTCGTTACGGCGCGCGATCAATACGATGCGACTGCCGGGCAGCTCTATGATGGTGTCAACCGCCAGGTGGGGGCCGTCGTTTGCTCGGCGGCCCATCTACTCAGCTGCCCACGCACAAACCCGCAACGCGCGTGGCGCGTTACGGGTTGTGCTCGAGATTGACGAAATTTTGAAAACGATGTGCGGACTCGGCCGAGCCTCGCGAGGACTACTTGCGCAACCCTTTGTGGAACATTCCCTCGGCCTTCTCGGAGGCGGTGGCCGCCTTGAGAGCAGCGGCCTCAGCACGGGCAGCAGCCTCTTCGGCACGGTTGGCCGCCGACTCGATGCGGGTGAGATCATTCTCCGCAACGCTGGCCTCTGCGCCGCAATTGCCGGTCGCACACAGGCAGCCACTGGCCATCATGGATATTGCGACTGCAGCGACGAGGTTCTTAAGTGCCATACGAACGTCCTCCGAAAAAAGAGAGTGTTTTATAGTTCACCTGCTGTCCGAACGAAAAAGTCTTTCGCGATGCTCTTTTCGTCCAGCTCTGGGAACGGGGCCGCATCGGGCCCCGCCTGCTCAGCAGGTACAGGCCGCCTCCCGAGCCCCGTGCCCGGTGAGTACGGTCAACCATAGCGGCCCGGAGGCCATTTTGCCAGCCCGGAAGCAGCATTGTCTCAATTTTCCGAGAGCTTAGAGTAATATTCTGTCTCACCCGGGGTGTTCGAGCCGTGGCGCGGGGATCGGCGGTACCTGGTGCGAAAACGGGCCCCCGCGAGCGGAAGGGCGAGGACCCTGGGCGTCAGTCGGGACCGTTGAGGTGCCAGAAACAGAACACATTGAGTCCGATTATCAGGGCCCATGAGGCCGCCATGAAGATCGCGCCGGCAATGGTCATCCGCTCGCCTCCGGGTGGTCGGGTAGCTTCCAGCTCAAGGATGCCTTGCGTACCAGCATGAACACCGCCGCAAGTATCGCCACTATGGTCAGCCGCGCCGCCATTACGTACGGGCGTGCCTCCTCTGGCACACCCACCAATGCCAGCTTGGCCGGCACCTCGTTCCACAGCCACAGCAGCAAGATCGATCCGAGGAAAGCCGGTGTAGCGTACTTCAGCATCGGCTTGAAGATGGGGTGTGGCCGAATCGCTGCACCGCGCTCGATCTCGCGCCACCCGCGGTCGATGCCGAAGATCCAGGCGAACACGATAACCTCGAGAAGCGCGAACACGACCAATCCGATGGTGCCGACCCAGTAGTCCATTTCGTCGAGGAAGCCGTAGCGATGCAAGAAGATCACCGGTTGGGTGAGCAGGAAGAAGGCACCGGCGACGAGGGCCACCGCTCGCGTGCGGCTGAGCTGCCAACCCTCTTCGAGCAGAGCGACCATCGGTTGGGCCATTGCTACTGCCGAAGTCAGGCCGGCGAAGAAGAGCAGCAAGAACCAGATCGAGCCCACCGCGGTGCCTGCCGGTATCCGTTGGAAGATCACCGGCATGGCTTGGAAGCCGAGATCGAAGGCGCCGCCGCGCGCAATCTCCTGGGTGGCCTGGATGCCGAAGAAGGCCACGGCGGCCGTTATGGCGATGGTCCCGCCGAGCACTACCTCGGCGAACTCGTTCACGCCCAGCGTCGACATGCCGGTCAGTGCGACATCGTCATTCTCGCGTAGGTAGCTTACGTAGGTGTGGATGATTCCCCAGCCAATCGAGAGCGTGAAGAAGATCTGCCCGGCGGCTGCCACCCATACCCCGGGATCGCGAAGCGTCGAGAGGTCCGGGTTCCACACGAAGCCCAGGCCGTTGGACACGTTCCAGTCCGGGTGGCTTTGGTCGGGCGTGCCGAACAACAGGACGCGGATCGCGAGAAACGCGCCGAGCACAAAGAGCGTGGGAATCGCTATTTTTGCCAGCCTTTCGATTCCGCGAGCAACGCCGCCAAGCAACACCGCAACGGCCATTCCCAGAGTGGCGACGTAGGCCAGGTAGGCCGTTGCCACCGAGCCGAAATGTTCATTGGCCTGGGTACCCTGAAACCCGGCGAGGAAGGCTCCCATCTCGGCCCGTGTAGCCAGCCCGTCATAGCTGCCGACCAGCGAGAAGACGCTGAACGCCAGTGTCCAGGAGGTAATGTAGACGTAGTAGATGCCGATCGTGAATGGGATGAAGAGACCGAGTGCGCCTATGTACTTGGCAGCGGGATGATTCCACAGCAGCGTCATCATCCCGGCGGAATGGCCGTGGCCGTGCATGCCGCCGAGCCTTCCTATCGCGCATTCCATCCACATCATCGGGAGGCCGATGACGATTAGCGCCAAGAAGTACGGGATCATGAAGGCGCCGCCGCCGTTTTGGGCCGCCTGTACCGGGAAGCGCAGAAAGTTGCCCAGACCGATGGCGTTGCCGGCCAGCGCAAGAATGAGGCCGGTGCGGGTCGCCCACCGCTGCCGGTCGGTCATGAAGCGATCGTCCGTGTATGGAAGGGTCGGAGGGGCCCGGCTATCATCCGCACGATGGTAGCGGCAGCAAAGGGGGAAGGGCAAGCGCTTCTTCCGCACGGCCGTGCTGGCGGCGCCTCCTTTGCCGTCGGCCTGGTCGTGGCAGCGGCCGCGTTTGCGCTCTACCTGCCCTCGCTGCGCTATGAGTTCGTCTTCGACGATCTCTCGCTGCTCGGTGCCGACGGCCCGCGTGCTCTCGGCAATGGCCTGCTGCCGTACCGTCCGGTGCGCTTTGCGAGCTACCTCATCGATCACGCCGTCGGCGGCGGCGCGCCGTGGGCCTATCACCTCGGCAACCTGGCCGCGCACGCCTGCGCGTGTCTGCTCGTGGTCGCCGTGGCGCTGCGGCTGGGTTGCGGCCGACTGGCCGCCGCCGCCGGAGGTCTGCTGCTCGCCGTCCATCCGCTGACGGTGGAGTCTGTGGCCTACGTGTCGGGCAGACGCGACCTGCTTCCAGTGGTTTTCGGCCTTGCGGCCCTGCTCGCCTGGATGCGGCCACGGCCGCTGCTCGCCGCCGCGCTCATCTTGGCGGCCGTAGGAGCCAAGGAGACCGGGATCGTCTTCGTGCCGGTGCTGGCCGCTGCCTCTGCGGGCGGCCTGGCTACGCGCTCACCCCGCGACATCGCTTGCCTGGTAGCCACATTCGCGATTGCGGCCGTCTCCGCGCTCGCTTATGGCGCCGTGGGACCCTGGGCGCCGCCGGTAAGCCTGGCCGGTCTCGCGCTGCCCGGGCGTGCGGTAATTCACTACGTAGCAGACCTCGTGAATCCAGTCGGATTGAGCACTGAGCATCCGGCGCTACTCAGCTTCGCTGCCATGCCGGATGCATCGCCGCTGTGGCTGGTAGCCTCGCTGGTGGT
Organism: bacterium; assembly: GCA_003354045.1. Lineage (GTDB taxonomy): Bacteria > Desulfobacterota > Binatia > UBA1149 > CAITLU01 > PIVZ01. The sequence continues at coordinate 10,011 of PIVZ01000042.1, read as the reverse complement.
GGGGCTCGCTTTGGCCATTGCGGTCTGCGTGGTCGGAGTCGCCCTCGTGCGAGGGAGTCGCATGGGAGCGGCACGCGCCAGCGACCGGTTCGCTGCTGCCTATGTCGTAATCGTCGCAGTCTCGGTTGCATGGTGGGGATGCATGCACGAGCCCGGTGCGGACCGCCATGCCTATCCTCTGCTTGCCGCGTTGGCCGTGGCGGCGGCGCGCGCGCTGGAAATCTGGGCACCTGAGCCTCGCGGGCGGGTAGCCTTTGCTGCTTCGGCATGCGTGTTGGTGTTGCTTGCAGTGCAGACGCGGACGCAGATGGGAATCTGGGCCGATGAGCTCAGCCTGTGGTCCGCCGCCGTAAGGGATACCCCGCACTCCGTACGCGCCCGTCACAATTTGGCGGCGGTACTCGCCGAACGGGGGGACCTGCGCAAGGCGCGCCGGCAGCTGCGTGCAGCACTGGCGCGCGATCCCGGCTACACGCCGGCGCGCCTCGGTCGCGCCACCCTCCACTGCTCGGCCGGCCGGCCGGTGCGGGCCCGCAAGGATCTGCGCCGGGCGCTCGGCGCCGGGGGCTCGGTCGAGCAGGTGGTCGAGATCGGTCGAGCCTGCCGCCTTCCCGAATACCGCTCCGGAAGGGGGTCAAGTCGCGGCTCCAGGCGATGGATGGCCAGGTGGCGCAGGTAGCTTCCATGCGAGCGTGGCGGGCTGAAGGTGGTGAAGTCGAGGGCCGGCAGGTCGAACGTATAGTTGCTGATCTGCGTGCGCTCGACACGGGGTATCTCGACGGGCTTCTCCTGCGCGTCGGTTACGTAGTAGACGGGCTCCGAGCGGCCCAGCGTGTTGACGAGGGCGCTGATCTCGAACCTGCCGGTTCCGCTAAAGTCGGGATGAACGGGGAGGCTGTTGCGGTCGTGAAGTAGCCACAGCGCACCGCCGAGAATGGAAGTGCTGGTGCGCGTGTCGAGCAGCAGGATTCCCTCTTCCGGCAGCAACTGGTGGAACTCCTCGAGCTGCTCCAGGGCCCCTGAGTAATAGCCTCCGCGCCAGGCGGGGCGGGCCGAAGGAACGATACCGGCGATGAGAACCGCCACGGCTACCAGTGCAGCTATCAGGGAACGGCGGGCGATACGGGACACTGCCAGTACGGACAGGATTGCGACTGCAGGCAGGATGACCGGAACGAAGCGTCGCGCCGCCCATGGCAGGGCTGGGTAGACGTGTGGGTTATAGAAGAGAACCGCCGCTACCATCGCCAGCAAGGCCAGAAGGAAGGCGTTTCCGGGGCGTATGCGGCGTTCGCGCCAGGCGATCCAGCCGCCTGCCAGGGCCAGGGCCAGGGCAGGCCAACCTACGTAGGCGGCCATCCAGCGCAGGGAGCGCAGCGGGAGGAATTCGGCAACGTAGGCGTGAGCGGAGAGGAAGGCCAGCAAGGCCCCAGCCAGCAGCGCCCGCCTTGGACCGAGGGCCCAGAGCAGTACCGCGCCCCCCCCGGTAACCGCGCCTGCGCCGGACAACACGGCGCTGGGGTGCTCCCGGTAGAGCACGAGCAACATCCAGTGGATGGTCTCGAGCGAGTCGGTGAGTGGACTCGTGAATGCGCCGCCCACCATCAAGCTCTCGAGTAGCGTCGCCAAGAGCATCGCTGCCAGACAGCCGTAGAAACCCTTGCTCAGGCCGCGCGTGCCAAGCCAGTCGCCGGCGAGCGCAAGGATGGCCAGTGCCCCGCAAACGTAGAGGGCGAACTCGGTGCGGGCAAAGGCGGCGGCACCGAGCATGATACCGGCAAGTCGGGCGTCGGCCGCGCTACCGTGGCGCTCCCATGCCCCCATGGCCAGCAGACCGCACCAGACGAAAAAGGCGGCCAAGGGCTCTGCCAGCGCAAAACGTGCACTCCAGCATATGGCGCCGTTGGCGGCCACCAGGGCGGCGACCAGCAGGGCAGCGGAACCGGACAGCCGCGCCCGGGCAAAGAGCCACACCGCCCACACTGCCAGCGCCGTGAACAGCGTCGCGTAGCCGGGCGCTTGTCGTGGCCCGAATGCTTCGGTGAACAGCGCCGCCCACACGACCGGAGCGGGGAAGAAGGCCGGCCACACCGTACTCGCGCCGACGGACTGAACCACCATAGCCCCGGGCATGCGCGTGAAGGGCGGCTTGAGCTGGTTCTGCTCCACCGAACGGAAGATGCGGCCTCGCACCAGCGGCGGCACTCGTGGCCCCAGGTCGTCCTGCTTGGACAGCCCTCCCGTGCGCGCCAGGTGAACGCCGCTGATGAGGTAGGCGCTCGAGTCACCCGCGTACAGGAATGTCTCGAAAGGGGGCCAGTAGAGGGCCAGCGTCACGGCCGCGACGACGAGGCCAAGACCGCGCTTGTAGCGAACAGCATGTGTCGAGTCCTCGTGCGAGCCTCTGCTGCCGAGGTAGCCAATCAGTGTGACGGTACCGTTCACCAGCACCACGAGGGCAAGCGAGAAAAGGCCGGTCCAGGCCAACGCTGTTCCCACCAGCGTCGTCCACGTTGCGCTGATGGCCAGGCGTGCGAGCGGGCGGTGGACCTTGGAGTGCCGGCCGCTCCACCAGGCCTGACCGGGGCCGTAAAGGCACAGGTAGAGGGAGACGAGGGTAAGGGCGATTTGGGGGAACTCGGCGACGGTCACTGATTGAGAGGCCGGAGCGGCCGAGGCGGCGGACAAAGAAACGGGGCGACGCCTGCCGGCGCCGCCCCGCTGTTAGAGAACTTGGCTATCCCTATAGCTCGAATCCGAAGCCTTCGACCTTGAAGCCACTGTTGCCCATCTCGGCAAAGTTGTGGATACCGGCCTTTCCGGCTTTGCCCGCCTCGCCACCGGCAGGCGACTTGAGCCTGATCGAGATCGTGGCGATCGCCGTGCAAGGCGGCAGCGACGCGCCTGGGCCGAGGCCCGCGACCAGTTCGGCACTGCTGACCTTAGCCTTGAATCCGCCGTTCCTCGGGGCCGGCATGGCGAACTGCACGGGCAGCGGGGTGGGGGTCATGTCGCCGCCTACGGAATCGTTAAGCGATGCCTTCGCATTGATCGAGAGCACCCAACCCGTATCCTGCACGCCATCAATCTTGGTCTCTCCATCGTCGCGCACGATGCCCTTGCACTTGACCTGAATGGCGTTGTTGTAGCAGGGCTCTCCCGGCGCAAGGCCGAGCGGCAACCCGTCCGAGCCTTTCAGCAGCGAGCAGTCGTTTACCACCTTGTTCTTGACCTTGACGGAGCAACTACCCTTGGGGCCGTACTCGTACTCCGGCAGGTCGAACGGGTCGTCGTCCAGCGCCTTCGCAAGTACCGGCGAGCAGCTGGGCAGGCCCGTGTTTGAAGCATTGTTTGGCGAGCTGACCTGCGTCGAAGGACACTCCGCGAAAGTGCGGATCAACCCGGAGGAGAACCCCTTGGACTTCTTCGCATCGAAATCACACTGCGCCGAGGCACTGCCGGCCGTAAAACCGATCAGCGCGATCATCATTAACGAAAGAGCAAACTTTTTCATTCTTCTGGACCTCCTCCCTGGATGGAAAGTCTACGTCTTGATCTATTTACGTTGCATGGAGCGCAGCAGAAATCGAAATCCTCTTTCGCCTCGCTCCAAGCCCTCAATTCGGGTCGTATTCTGCCTCCCGTCTAAATCGGGCAACACACGCCCCGTAGGGCCGACCCACACCGCTTCGAGTGAACTTATATGAGCCCAGGGCGGGCATTGTCAAGCCCAAAGAGAAAAAAGGCCGCAGTTCCCGACCCGGCCCTGGGGGGGGGCTGGCGGGTTCGTAGCCGCGGCCGCCGGCGTGTAGACTCTCAGGATTACGCCGGGTGGGGAGGAGAGGGGTCGTGAAGCTGGTCATACAGATCCCGTGCTACAACGAGGAGAGTTACCTGCCGGAGACCCTGGCCGATTTGCCGCGGTCGCTGGCGGGAATTGACGAGATCGAGGTCGTCGTCGTCGATGACGGCAGCGCTGATCGCACCTCCGGGGTGGCCCGAGAGCTGGGCGTAACCCACGTCGTGCGGGCCCCCGTCAATCAGGGGCTGGCGCGGGCCTTCTCGGCCGGGCTCGACTATGCCCTCAAGGCCGGTGCCGACATCATCGTCAATACCGACGCCGACAATCAGTACCGGGGGGCCGACATCGGGAAGTTGATAGCGCCGATTCTTCACGGCGAAGCCGATCTCGTGATCGGCAACCGCGACCCAGCCTCGATCAAGCATTTCTCGTTCGCCAAGCGCCTCCTGCAGCGATTCGGCTCCTGGGTCGTCCGGGGGCTCTCCGGCACCCGTGTGCCTGATGCCGCCAGCGGTTTTCGGGCCTTCTCGCGCGAGGCCGCCCTGCGGATGAACGTGGTGTCCGACTTCACCTACACGCTGGAGACCATCATCCAGGCCGGTAAGAAGCAGCTCTTGGTCACCCACGTAGACATCGGCGTGAACCCGGAACGCCGCCCCTCGCGCCTGTTCAAGAACGTTGGCAGCTACGTAATGCGCAGCGTTACCACCCTGATCCGCATATACGCCTTGTACGAGCCGCTGCGCGTCTTCACTATGATCGGCACTGCGTTGATTCTCGGCGGCGCGGCCATCGGTGGGCGCTTCCTGTTCTTCTACCTGACGACCGGCGGCGAGGGACACATCCAGAGCTTGATTCTGGCTTCGGTGCTGCTGCTGGCTGGCTTTCAGACGGTGCTGATCGGCCTGCTGGCCGACCTGATCGGCGCCAGCCGACGCATGCTCGAGGACGTAGTCCTCAGGGTACGCCGCCTGGAGCTTCGCGAGCGCGACTGATGCGGGTATGCCTGTTCGGCACCTATAACCGGCGGCACAGCGCCAATCTCATATACACTGCCGCAATTCGCGAGGCTGGCCATGAGCTGATCGAGCTCCACGAGCCTCTGTGGGAGCAGACGCGCGACAAGGCTGCCGGCTACTTCAGGCCCCTTGCGCTGGCGCGCCATGGGCTCATGTGGTCGCGCGCCGCTTTTCGCCTGGCCCGCCGCTGGTCGGCCTCGGGCGGCGCATCGGTGGCCGTCATCGGTTTCAACGGCCAGCTCGACATCCTGTTGCTGCGTCTTTTGTGCCCGCGCTATGGACCGCGGGTGGTGTTCGCGCCGTTGGTGTCGCTCACCGAGACCCTGGTCGAGGACCGCGCAGTCTACCGACCGGGATCCTTGGCGGCGCGTCTGCTGACCGCACTCGACCGTCTGTGCTGTCTGCTGGCCGACGTCGTGGTCGTCGATACCGAGGAGCATCGCCACTACTTCGTCGAGGAGCTCGGCGTGGATCCATCTCGGCTGCTCGTCTGTCACCTGGGGGCAGACAACGAGGCCTTCGATCCGGCCGCTTGTGGCCAGGAGCCGGCCGAGGAGAGCGAGGCAGCCGACAAGCTGGAGGTGCTCTACTTTGGGCAGTACCTGCCTCTGCACGGGCTCGATGTTGTGGTGGATGCGGTCGGCAGGCTGGCCGCCCGCGAGGATCTCCGTTTCGTGTTCATTGGTACCGGCCCCGAGCGCGACGAGATCGAGCGACTGCTGCGCGCCACGCGGGCCGACGTGGAGTTCATCTCGTGGGTGGCCTACGAGGACCTTGCCCAGCGCATCGCCCGGGCCGACATCGTGCTCGGTATCTTCGGCCGCTCGGCCAAGGCGCGGATGGTGATTCCGAACAAGGTCTACGAGGCCGCCGCTCTTGGCAAAGCCGTGATAACGGCCGAGACCCCGGCCGTCCGAGAGGTGTTCGAAGACGACCATGAACTGCTGCTGAGCGCCCCGGACGGCGAGAGTCTTGCCGCCTGCATCGTCCGTCTGGCCGAGGACGGCGAGCAGCGCGCCCGCCTTGGCCTTGCCGCCGCGGAGCTGATGCGCGCCCGCTTCAACAGTGCCGCTCTGGGACGCGCCTGGCGCCTGCCGTTGGCCGGCGGCGAGGGCCTGAGGCTCGCGGACCGGCCCCAGCCACTGGCGGGTATTGCCATCGTGGACTCGAGCGGACCTGCAGCCACCGTGCGCTGTCTGGAGAGCCTGGCCGGTTGTGGGTACCGTAACACGCGCACGCTGGTCGTGACCGCTGGCACGGCTGCAGCCGAGGTCGGCCGCCTACGTGCGGCCTTGGCCGGCGGCAGCGCCGAATTGCTGTGCTTGGACGAGGACCGCGGCTACGCGGGCTCCGCCAATGCCGCACTCGAGCGGCTCTTCGCCGAGGGCTGCGACTACGTGCTGCTGCTCGACGGCGACACCATAGTGACTCCCCAAGCGGTCGGTTCGCTTGTCAGTTGCGGCGAGCGTCACGCTGGTTGCGGGCCGATCGGGCCGCGTATCGCCGACCAGTGGCCGGGCGGGCCGGCGGCCTCGCTGGGCGAGCGTTATCTGCGCGCCGTGGCCTACCTGCCGCGCGCGTTGCTCAGGCGCCGGCGCCAGCGCCAGCGCTCCTATGAGGTCAGCGGGGTCATGCGCTGCGCGCTGCTCGTGAGCCGCGGCCTCTACGAGAAGATCGGCGGTCTCGACGAAGACTATTTCGCCCACTGCGAGGAGATCGACTACTGCCTGCGCGCCCGCCGGGCCGGTGCCCGGCCGCGCGTGGAGCCGATGGCCGAGATCGCCCAGCGCGGTTTGGCGGGCGGAGCCTCTCCGCTGGCCGCTTATCTGCGGGCCCGCAACCTGTGGCGTCTCGGTACCCGCGGGCAGGGAATGGCCGCGACACTGGCGTTTGCGGTCGGATACTTCGCCGTGGCGGGCGTGAGCCTGGCAGGCTGCGCCCTCAGAGGCCGACGGCGTCACCTACGGGCGCTGTCACGCGGCATAGCGGCAGGCGTCTCGGGCGAGGTCGGCAAGCCGCCGGAATGGCTGTTTGCGGCCTCGGGTCAACTGACCGCGAATGTGGCGCGGGGGCCTTCATGAGGGTCGCCATCGGCGCTGTAGCGGGCACGCTCGGCGGGCCGGCCACCTACGCGATCGAGTTGGTGCGCGCGCTCTTGGCGTCGGCCCCGGCGGGCGATTCCTTCACCGTGATCACCGACCGGCCGGAGGCCTTCGGCGACGATATCGAGACCGTCAGGGTGCCGCTTTCCTCGGCCTGGGAGCAGCCGCTATGGGATCACCTGCGCGTGCGGCGGGTGCTGGCCGGTGGCGGCTTCGACCTCTACCACGGCACCAAGGGAGTGCTGCCGCTGCTGGCGCCGGTACCCTCGGTGGTCACCATCCACGACCTGGCCTCCTACGTTCAGCCTGAGACCTTCCGCTTTGCGCAGCGCCTTCACCTTGCCGTCGAGACGCCGGCCGCCGTACGTCGTGCCCGCGCCGTCATAACCGACTCCGAGAGCTCGGCCGCCGACATCCGCCGGTTCTTCCCTGCCACCGCCGGGAGGGTGGAGGTGATTCCGCTCGGGCCGGGTGGGAGCGCCGGTAAGGCGACCGACGAGGAGATACGAACATGGCGGCGGGGTCGCGGCATCGAAGGGCCCTGCGTCGGCTACCTGGGCACCATCCAGCCGCGCAAGAACCTGGACCTGCTGGCCGCGGCCTTTACGGATGCCGCCGCGGCGGCCGGTGGCGACGACTGGCAACTGCTCATCGCGGGCCGCCTGCGCCCCGGCTACCGCCCGGCCTGCCTGGACAGCGACGACCCGCGTGTAGTCTACCTCGGCCCTTTGGATGACGCCGAGATCGCGCCGTTTCTGGGCTCGCTCGCCTGCATGGTATCTCCGTCCACCTATGAGGGATTCGGTTTGAGCTTTCTCGAGGCCATGGCGGCCGGCTGCCCGGTCATCGGGCTGCGCAACAGCTCGGTGCCGGAGGTGGTCGGCGAGGCCGGCATCTTGCTCGACGGCCCCGACCGCGCGGCGCTGGCCGAGGCGATGACAAGGCTGATGACCGATGCCGAGCTGGGCCAGGACCTGCGACGCCGCGGCCTCGAACGGGCAACACGCTTTTCGTGGGAGGCAACGGCGCGCCTGACCCGCGCGGTTTACCAGAGCGTTGCAGCCGGCGGCGCGACGCAGGGGAAGGAGAGGCGGTGAGTCCGGACAGTCCAAAGGGAGAGCGACCGCGGGTGACGGTGGTGGTCCTCAACTGGAACGGTCTCGAGGACACGCTGGCCTGCGTGCGTAGCCTGACGCGGGCGAGCTACGAGAACCTGAGCGTGCTTGTCGTGGACAACGGGTCGCGTAATTCCCCCGCGGCCGCCATCGGCGAGGAAATCCCCGGCGTCGAGGTGATCGAGAACCCGACCAACCTGGGCTACGCCGGCGGCAACAACGTCGCCATCCGCCGCGCGCTGGCTGACGGGGCCGACTTCGTTTGGGTCCTCAACAACGACACAGAGGTCGAGTCCGGCTCCCTCGGCCCGCTACTCGAGACGGCAGCCGCCCACGCCGATGCCGGCGCCATCGGCGGCAAGGTCCTGCGCTCCGATTCCACGGGCAGGCTTTGGGTGGCCTGGGGAAAGATAAGCTGGCTGCAGAGCCTCATCTCGCTGGCCGGCGAGAACGCCGAGGACGACGGCCGCTTCGACGGTGTACGGCGCGTCGAGTGGATACCGGGCTGCTCGATCCTGCTTCGCGCCGAGGCCTTGCGCCAGGTTGGCGCCTTTGACGAGGACTTCTTCGCCTACCACGAAGACGCCGACTGGGCGGCCAGGGCCGCCAAGGCAGGCTGGACCTGCTGGTACAACGGCGCCTCGCGCATCTACCACCATATCCACGGCAGCTCAGGAGGGGCCGCTCACTACGGCGGCTTCCGCAAGTACCTGAGCGCCCGCAACAGCGTCCTTTACGCCCGCAAGCACGGCAGTCGCTGGCAAATGATGCTGATGGCCGCGGCCATCGTCGTCACACTGCCATTCCAGCTTCTCCGACGGGCACCGAGCGGCGAGGCCGGAGGCATCGTCATGAAGATACGCGGCTGGCGCGACGGCCTGCTCGGCCGGCCCCTGCCGTTGGTCGAGCTCGGACTGCGTTGACAGGTACGTGCGATCGTGGCCGGCGACATCTCCCCCACGCGATTCAGCTCGGGCGGCGCCGAGAGCGCCGCGGATTTTCGCCCGGGGGCGCAAAACCCGCTATTAATGGTGAGCTAATGCCGTTGGCATCGCGCGCCGGTGGTCGCCCATCCAAACTGCTTCGTACCTGCGGCGAAGATCCCCGATGAAGAAGATCGTCGTCATACCCACTTACAACGAGAAGGAGAATATCGCGGCGATCACCGAGGCCGTTCTCGCGGTAGATGCCGAAAACGAGGTTCTCATCGCGGATGATGCCTCTCCGGACGGCACCGGCCGTATCGCCGACGAGCTGGCCGCCGAGCATCCACGTGTGCACGTGCTGCACCGCCCCGGCAAGGCCGGGATAGGGCCGGCCTACCGCGACGGTTTCCGCAAGGCGCTCGCGCTGGGCGCGGATCTGATCATCCAGATGGACGCCGACTTCTCGCACCCGGTCGATGCCCTGCGGACCTTCTCCGAGCTCATCGAGGAATACGACCTGGTGCTCGGCTCGCGCTACATCGACGGCATCACGGTGGTCAACTGGCCGATGGGCCGCCTGATGCTGAGCTACTTCGGCAACGTGTATGCCAAGACGGTGCTCGGAGGCATGCCGGTCAACGACGCCACCGGCGGCTTCAAGTGCTGGCGCCGTGATGTGATCGAGGGGATCGGCCTCGATCAAGTGCGCTCCAACGGTTACGGCTTCCAGATAGAGATGACCTACCGTGCCTGGAAGCTCGGCTACCGCATCAAGGAAACGCCGATCATCTTTGCCGACCGTCGGCTCGGTACATCGAAGATGCACCTGACGATCGCCGTCGAGGCACTGGCGATGGTGTGGTGGTTGAGGCTACAGGCCGCGATTGGGCGAATCGGTAAGCGGCGGGCCGGCCAGCCCGCGCGCGCCTGACCCCGCAAATCACTCTGGATGAAGCGGCGCATTCTCATCCTCAACGAGCGCGATCCCGCCAACCCACTGGCCGGCGGGGCCGAGGTTCATGTCTTCGAGATCTTCAAGCGTCTGGC
>PIVZ01000563.1 GCA_003354045.1 bacterium | reverse complement strand
CGACATGGCTGCCCGTGACTATCACGCAATCGGCGCCAACCTGTTGGTTGCCGACTACCGCGGCTACGGTAAGAGCAACGGCACGCCGAGCTTCGCGGCGCTCATAACTGATGCCCACCCCGTGCTCGCCGCGTTCCACGAGTTGCTCGACCGCGAAGGTTTCGCGAACGAGCGTTTCATCATGGGCCGTAGTCTCGGCAGCCTGCCGGCCGCGGAGTTGGCGGCTACCGCAGCCGAGCGGATCCTTGGGCTCGTCATAGAGAGCGGCGCGCCGGACCTGTCCCGCTTGCCGGGACGCCTGGGGCTCGATGCCACCGACGCCGAGATCGAGACACTGATAGCGGCGCAGGCCGCGCGCCTGGCCCGCATCCGCCTGCCGGTCTTGCAGATCCACGGCCAGCGGGACGATCTCATACCGCTCGAGGATGCCGTCGCCTTCCACGATGTCCTCACCACCGAGCCAAAGGACCTACTGGTCATCGAAGGCGCCGGCCACAACGACATCTCCTGGGTAGGCCGCCAGCCATATTTCGAAGCGCTGGCACGGTTCATCGCACCGGCGTGACTTTGTCTCCTTCCTGAAGAAACGGCTGTGCTACGGTCGAGCCGCTCTGCCCTGGGCGTGCACCAGTCGGTGCATTCGACCGCGTCGCCGATACGAACCCGTCACACTCATACCTGCCGTCGATACGCGCCCGGAGCGATACCGCTCCACTGCTTGAAGCGCTTCGCGAAGTGGTACTCGTCGGCGAAACCGACCTGAGCGGCAACGGTCGCGAGCGGCTCTCTCGTGATGAGTAGCAGATGGGTGGCGGCGATCATCTTGAGATTGGTCGCGTATCGCATCGGCGGAACTCCGACGCTCTTCTTGAACAGGCGAACGAAGTAGGACCTGTCGAGCCCGACCTCAGCGACCAGGGCCTCTAGATCATACGGCTCGCCGACATGCGAGCGCATGAACTCCAGTGCGCGTCGCACCGCCGGGTGGCCGTAGTCGGAGGCGGGGGTGCCGACCAGCAGTTCGTAGAGTAGTGCCGCAAACCTGAACGTCGCCGCGCGCCGTTCGTGCTCTCCGGGCGCCGTGGACAGCCGACTGATCTGAGCGAAGAACTCATGGTATCGGTCGCCGAGCCGGTGAAAGGTCCCTTCGCCCATACGGGTCTCCAGGTCGGCAATGATCGCGGCGTCGCGCTCGGGGTCGAGTTCGAGGAAGACGATGTACTGCAAGAGGTAATCGCCGTCAGCCGGTACGACGGAGCGATGCTCCGTGCCGGGCTTCGTATAGAAGAAATGCCCTGGAAGTACCGCGAACAGTTGCCCTCCGATCTCGAAGGACCCACGGCCGCTCACGATGTAGTGAAACTCGTAGGCGTCGTGCTCGTGGGGAGAGTAGGAGCGCCCCGCCTTGGGCAGAATTTCGCAGTAAGGAAGCCTCACGATGTCAATATCGTACATCACACGGTCATTCCCTGCCATTGCCGGCAAGGCGGCCGTGGCAGTACAATTCTCTCTGCATCGAGAGATGTGTGGCACGCGGCCGGGAAGTGGATCGAGCCCGCCCGGCAAGGAGAACAAACCATGCTGCAGACGGTCGAGGTCAAGGATAGCCCGTCACCCGTGGGCGTACTCTCACCCCATGAGCAACGCATTGAACGCGGGGAACCGGTCGGGTTGATTGGCGATGCTGCGCTGGGAAAGCGAGCGCGTATCCACGCGATGCTCAAAGGGTTCCGCGAGCAGCCCGTCCGCCTCAACGTGGCACGCGCCCGTCTGTTGACGGAATCGATGAAAGCCACCGAGGGCCAGCCTACTGTGCTCAGGTGGGGCAAGGCGCTCGCCCACATCCTGACCAACCATCCCATTCACATCGAGGATGACGAGTTGCTGGTAGGCAGTGCCGGGTTACCGGGGCGCTACGCCGTGGTCTATTCCGAGCTGGTGACCCCAGGACGGTTCTACACACAGCCCGACGCTCTTGTTCCCAGCGAATCCGATGAGCAGCTTGTCGTTACGGAAGAAGACGTCGCCACGCTGAAGGACGAGATCTTGCCGTACTGGGAGAAACACCAGTACCACGGCGCGCTCATGAGCGCGCTGCCGGACGATACTCGACAACTGATGGAGCGATACTTCGTCGTCACCGCAACTGCCGCGGGACGGTCGATGCTCGCATGGGCGCACGATTTCGAGAAGATGCTCACCCGCGGTCTTCAATCAATCAAACGGGAAGCCGAGGAGAGGCTCTCCGCTCTCGATCCGTTCGATGCTGCGGCCCAGGTCGAGAAGCGGCCGTTTTTCGAAGCCGTCGTTCTGGTCTGCGATGCCATGGTGGCGTTTGCCCGCGGCCACGCCGAGCTTGCGCGCGCCATGGCCGCCGAGGAACCGAGAGCGGAACGGCGAAAAGAACTCCTCGAGATCGCGGAGATCTGCGAACGCGTTCCGGAGCACCCGGCTAGAACGTTTCACGAAGCCGTGCAGTGCCAGTGGTTCGTCCAGCTCGTCTCTCGCTTCGAACAGGCGATCGGCGGCGGGGTGAGCAACGGGCGCATCGACCAGTACCTCTACCCCTACTACAGAAAGGACATCGATGAGGGGCGGATCAGCGACACCGACGCCCTGGTCCTTCTCGAATCGCTGTGGATAGCCATGGCCAGAAGCGTGGACGTCTATTCCAAGCCAGGTGAGCCAAGCCTGACGGACGGCTTCGCCCACTGGGAGGCCACTACCATCGGCGGGCTGACAGCGGACGGCAGAGATGCAAGTAATGAGCTGTCCCACCTGATTCTCCGATCGAAGCGGGAATTCCCGCTCAACTACCCGGATCTCTCGGCGCGGGTACACGCGCGCACGCCGGAGTCGTTCCTTCGCGCTATCTGCGAGACGATCAAGGAGGGGACCGGCTTCCCCAAGCTCTTCTTCGACGACGAGATCATCCCTTCGTTCCTCACGAAAGGCGCCGAACCGGCAGAGGCCAACGACTACTGTGTCGCCGGTTGCACCGAGGTGAAGATGCTCAACAAGGACGCCATCGCCACCGGCTGTGCCTGGGTCAACCTCGGCGCCATCCTCGAGATGGCACTCAGCGATGGCTACATGAAGTCCTTCGGCGAAGATCGTGTAGGCATCAGCACCGGTGACGCGCGTTCGTTCACCTCGTTCTCCGATCTGTGGAATGCCTTCCGCCTGCAAGCGGAGAACATCATGCATCACACGTTCATCCAGCAGTATGCCGCGGACACGCTTTGGCCGGAGAGCTTCTCCATCGATTGGAGTTCGGTGGCAAACCTGCAGGACGTCGTGCAGATCGTTGACGGCCAATGGCACATCGACTCAAACGGTCTGCGCCCGACGGTGATGGGCTACGACCGTGTAGTCGCTATCGGTGATATGATCTGGGAAGATTACGAAGTCACGATTCCCATTACGATGCACGCCATCGATCCCGATGGATTCCTTTGGCCCAGCGTAAGCCCGGGCTTCGGCATCACCTTGCCAACGGCCTGGGCCATAAAAAAGC
>PIVZ01000562.1 GCA_003354045.1 bacterium | reverse complement strand
CGGCACGGCCGATCTTGCCGCCGAGCGGGTCGTGGGATGACCAGGCCACGATCCACCGGCCGTTTCCGTCGGTTGCCAGAGAGGGTTTGGCGTCGTGGACCCCGTCTATCGCTGCGTACCTGTTGGCAGCCTCCGGTACACTCCACGTCAGACCCGCGTCCGTCGAATAGCTCGTGAACACGTCCACGTCGTGGCCGTGGGTGTCCGCCATCAATCGAGCCGATGGCCATGCCACCACCCATCGACCCTGCTCGTCGGTCGCGAGAGTGACCCCGGTAGTTCTCGAACCCTCATCGTCGCTACTGGAATCGGTCGCGATGATGCTCGGCGCCGACCAGGTCATGCCGTCGTCGGTTGACGTGCTCGCCTTGATATCGTGGTCCTGCCACACGATCAGCCACGTCCCCGACCGGTCGGTCGTGATGTCGATCCCCCGGTGTACGAGGAGGTCACCGACCGTGGCCGTTACCGACCATGTGGCGCCCTCATCCGTTGATCGGAGGACCTGGATCGTGCTCTGTTTAACGATGTCTGGTAATGAATAGTCGTAGGGATACTCTTTTTCCTCATATTCCTTGAAGCCGTGGACGAGCAGCCAGTTACCTCGAGCATCAGCGGCAACGGCTTCGTAGAGGATGTGATATTCCCTGTCGCGAGCGTCCGCCGGACGCCAGATCTCCCGAGAATCACTCCACGTGCGCCCGTTGTCGGTAGAGCGGAAGCGGTCGATGCCGTAGGATGATTTCTCAATGACCAGCCAGTTGCCCGCGCGATCCGTGGCGATGTCGCGCGGGCGATGACTCCACTGTAAGGTTTCGGGTGTACTCCATATTCGGCCGTCGCTGGCGGAGCGCGTCAGGTCCGTGCCGTTCCATCGCGGCTCCCACTCGCCGGGTTCGGTGTCGAACCGTTGCCACGCCGAAACCCAGACACCGCTGTCGTCGGTGGCGAGTAGCGGCTCCGCCCATGAATATGGAATCATGATGCTAGGCCGGACGATCGCTTCAGGGTCGAGGAGAACCGGAAAGTCGGAGGGCGCGGCTAGCGTGGTGGTCGTCGTGGTCGGCGGAGGGAATCTTGCCGGGTCAGTGCTGACCCATCGTGCCAGCCGCCCTCCCTCCTCGTTGCTACGCCATCGGACGAGAAACACGCCCGGTGAGGTAGCGATGGTAGTTCGGTGCCACGAATCCCAACGGGAACTCGCCTCATTCACGGTTACGATCGGCTCCACCGCCACTCCATCAGCGCTTACTACCTGCGCCAAGACAGTAAGGGTGCCGGCGTCGCGTTCTACGAACCAAGTGCCGAGAGCCGTACCCTCGGGATCGACGGCTACATTCTTACAGCATCCCTTAGCGAGGACGACCTCGGCGAACAGCGCCTTCCCGGTGATGTCGAAGCGGCGGAACAGCCTCGTGCCGGTTGCGTCAGACCAAAGGGCGGCAAAACCGTCGGCCCCTCGGATCAGTGAGACCCAACGTGCCTCGTTGCACGTCGGACCTGGATCGGACGTAAGCCGGCTTGGCTCGCCGGTGGGTGCGCCGTCGCTGTCGAACGCAAGCAGGGGCCAGCAGCCGCTCGCCTTGTCGGACCAGGCAACTGCGAAAGCTCCATCGGCCCGGCAAGCGAGATGCGCGCCCGCGGCCGGCTCGACGTTGACGGCCTGCGGAGGCCCGAGAGGCTCGCCGTTCGCATCAAAGCGCTCGACTGACACATAGCCGTCCTCGTCGTTCCACTCGATGCTCAGTGCTACCCTTCGGCCGGCATCGTCGATGCACGGATTGCTCTTCGCTTCGTCGTAGGGAAGGTGATTAACGGCGAACACGGGCCCGACCGCTTGGGGATGGGCCGAGGCGGTTGCGCTGATGGCACTGGCGATCAACGCAAGGATGATTGCAACAGGGAGACGCTGCACGACACGTGCGCGACGAGAACACTCCGATCCCTACAGAAAAACCATACTAGACAATTAACGCGCGCCCGACAAGCGTAGGACTTCTGTCGAGCCGAAGTGTGACGCTGATCACATATATATAGACGAGAGGACATCTGTTCCTGGACGCTACAGTGTGCCACGGCAGAGTACAGGCCCCGTAGGGCGGTTAGCGTGGCGTCGGAATAGCGATGCCCTCTTGCTACCCCGGCTCGAAAATGGGCTTTCGCTGGTCGCCTTGGCCGCATTGGCTTTAGGAGTAAGAGCAGAGAGGGAGCCCGTAGGCTCCCCCCCTCGCTCGATGCGGTTACCAGAGGCCCCGCGAGGCTACGCCCCCGAACCCCCAATGGTCAAATTGCAAATGACCAAATGATCAATCATGAGCCGGCGCGAACTGCTCGGACGAAGGTGCTGGCCGTCTTGAAGCCCGCGCCCGTGCCCCCGCCGCCGAAGCCCACGAAATACGCGGCGTGCGGGGCGCCCTGGCCCGTAGAGGACGACCAGTAGGCGTCCGACTGCGTGGGGCCGAACATCGTCTGGTCGATCGTCGGCGGACCTTCCGACAGATCAACGATACTTTCCAGCTCGGTGACCGTGGGTAGCCGCCAGTCGTCGTGGCCAGCAAAAGGTGACGGTCCATTCAGCTCGGCTAGGAAGTCGAAAAACGCCGTGCCGTCAGGATTGTAGGGCGATCCGGTGCTCCATGTGTAGTCGTTGTCCGTGTCGTGGACGGTGTCATCGTCCGTCTTCTGCTCCCACATCAACTTCGTCTGATGGTCCGTGACCGTTCCGTCACCGTTGTCCTGATAGCGCTCGTTCGTGCACCCGGTCGTGTCCAGCGCACACGCATCGCAGGCCAGCGTTCCATAGAGAAAGCCGGCGCTCTCACAGGTCTGACCGCTCAGATCGAGCCCGTCACAGGCTTCTTCGCCATCGGCCAACCCGTCGCCGCACACAGGTGCACTGCGCGAGCCGGGAGTGCACCCGGGAATCCATGCGGAGCAAGGCGCAGTCCCGTCGTCATCCAGGTACAGCGTGCACCCCGCGGGCGGGGTCTTGGCAGCTAACGTCGTCGGGTCGGCGATCTCACACTTCTTCGCCTTCGGCTCCGTAACGCAGCCATCCGCATTGAAAAATGGCTCAGTCTCCTCGCCCTCGGCCTCTCCCCAAAGCAGCGTGCCGGTCACTTCCTTCGCTTTGACCAAGAGCACGCCCGTCTTCTTGTCGATCTTGACCTTACACTTGTCGATGGCGTGCGCGCTCGCGGCCAGGACCAATCCCAGCGCTACTGCCGTTACCACCGAAGATAGAATGGAGTGCTTCATAATTTCCCCTCTTGGTTGCGCAGCACCGGCAGGGTCGTGGCTTGTAGGCGCGGCGAGGTATTGGCGGCCTGAGGCCGCGGTCTGCATTTGCACGGCAGCATACTGCCTCGGCCGAGTGTGAGGCAAGGGGCACGAAGAGCTATGCCAGCCCGGCGAATCCCCGCGCCACAGCCCGCATAAACACTGGGGCTAAAGGCCACGCCGAAGGGGTGGCAGGTACTCCCCTACCTTCGACTCTGAAATGCGACGGCTACAGGTGC
>PIVZ01001165.1 GCA_003354045.1 bacterium | reverse complement strand
TCTCCGCCGCCGTGGTCGCCCAGGCCGAAGAAGCACATCGCCGAGTCCCATCGGGCGTCCTGAAGCTGTACAGCGATGCCGACCCGCTTGGTACGCTCGTCCTCGAACGCGTCGGTCTCGAAGAACCCGGCGATCACGTCGCCGTATTTGCGATTTAATTCATCCTTGTCGATGTTGATTGCTGGTGGCGGCTCACCCGTGTTGCAGTGCGTGGCCACGACGAGGATGGTGGCGTCGTCGCCGACGCGCAGTCGGATGCGCCCGATCCAGCCTTCCACGTCGCACTTCTCGTGCCCGCTGCGCGGATCCCACACGACCAAGTAGAGCGAGCGCGGGCTGAAGAAGAACTGGTGCGTGATCTGATATTCCTTCTGTCCGCCGAAGTCCCAGGCATTTAGCGTGATCGTTGCGTCGTGCCCGGGGTGGGGCACCGGCAGTGGTTCGCGGGCTACCTCCATGCCCTTGGTGGTCGGTTGGTGCTCGAAGGGCTTGTCTTGCAGCGCGCGCAGCAGGCACGTCTTGCCGACATCTCCCTCCCCTATCAGAACGAGCTTCGCCTCGTACAGCGGCTCGCCGCCCTCGGGGCCCTGATCGCGTAGGAAGGCCAGGGCAGCGCCAACGTCCGTTCCAGCAAGGTGGATCAGCGCGGCTGGAAGCTGACTGCCAGTGAGCTCCAGGCTCTGCAGCGCGGCGAGTTTTCCGATCTCCGTTGGCAGGGACGTGAGCTGAGTGCCATTGAGGTGCAGCGTCTGCAGCCCGGCGAGGTTGCCGATCTCCGGAGGCAGGGACGTGAGCTGACTGCCACTGAGGAACAGCGTCTGCAGCCCGGCGAGTTTGCCGATCTCCGGTGGCAGG
>PIVZ01001164.1 GCA_003354045.1 bacterium | reverse complement strand
GACCGTGGACGAAGAGATGTGCATGGCCTTCTCGGGACCGGAGGAGGACTATCACACCAACCGCGAGGCCGCCCGCGCCTTCGGTTTCCCCGACATAGTCGTCCAGGGCATGCTCCCGATCTGCTTGATATCCGAAGTGATGGCGCGCGAATACGGCCTGGGCTGGCTGGCCGGAGGAAAGATGGACGTCCGCCTCGTGAACGTCTTGTGGGCCAACGAACATGTGACCGCTCGCGCACAGGTCAAAGAAGAGGTGCCCGAGGCCGATCGTAGCCGCGTCCATCTCGACGTCTGGGTGGAGAAAGACGACGGCACCAAAGTCATCGTCGGAACGGCAAGTGCAGTGACCGCCGGCGGAGCTGTGAACGACTGAAGCGGCGGTTAGAATCAGCCGCCGTGCGGGCCGGGAGTTCAGCCCCCTGGCCTTTCGGCTACACCGGTAGGAGCGTCTCCCTCACAGCCGAGCTCATCCCCGCTCGGCCTGTTCCTCTTGCGGCACGCGCAGGAGGATTTCCTGTGCCACGGAGCACACCAACCGGCGGCTACGGTCGTAGATGATCCCCCGCGCCAAACCGCGAGCACCCGCGGCCGCAGGCGTGTCTTCTACATAGAGCCACCAGTCGTCGGCCTTCACGTCGCGATGAAACCACATGGCGTGATCCAAGCTGGCCGCCATGATGCCCTTGTGGCTCCAGTGCACGCCATGAGGCCGCATCACGGTCTCGGTAAGCGTGTAATCGGAAGCATAGACCAGCACGCAGGTGTGCAGCAGCGGGTCGTCGGGAAGCTTGCCGTCGGCGCGCATCCAGACCATGCTGCGGCCTTCCTGTCCTTCGCTCGGCTTCCACCCCGGCGCG
>PIVZ01001163.1 GCA_003354045.1 bacterium | reverse complement strand
CGCCGAACGCGCCCGCGCTCCAGGCGTTTCCACCAGGCCGCCGCTTATCGCGGTGGCAGCTTGCGACCGCGTCTTGAAGAAGCGCGCCGCCCAGAGCCACTTGTCCAGCCTGACAGTGGTCGCCGGCTCTTCGGCCCCGCCCTTACGGGCCTGCTTGGTCTCGCTGCTTGAACTCTTCTTGCCGGTCACGGTAAGCCCAGGGGATACTAGCGCGCCCGCGGCCGGCCACGCCAGTGCTCGCACAATGCTGCCGGAGCCGGACGTCGCGGCGCTAGTCCTCTCCCGTTCCCCGGCCCGCCGCGCCCGAACACTGCCCGGCGATGCGAGCAAGGACCTGCGCACTTTGCCACGATAGCCCTTCCACACTAGATTGCGGCCATGCCCGTAAAGCGTGTTGATCCTGATGAAGCGGCGCAATTGGTCGATGACGGCTGGACTTATGTGGATGTCCGCTCCGAGGCGGAGTTCGAGAGAGGCCACCCGACCGGTGCCTTCAACGTTCCACTGATGCACTTCGTTCCCGGCCAGGGAATGACGGCGAATTCCGAGTTCATGGCTGTCTTCGCCGGCAGTTTCGAGCACGAGGCCAAGCTGCTGGTCGGCTGTAAGAGCGGCGGAAGGTCGGCTAGGGCTGCTCAGATGCTGGTCGAGGCTGGTTTTGTCGAGGTGGTCGACGTGCGCGCTGGATTCTCCGGAGAGACGAATCAGGTCGGCGAGACCGTCTGCGCCGGCTGGGAGGCGCGCGGACTTCCCTGCTCAACGGTGGCCGAGCCCGGCCGAAGTTACGAAGAACTCAAGACCAAATAGCTTCGCGGGGATGAAACCTCGGCCCTCGGGTCGGGCAAGGGCCGTACCTG
>PIVZ01000041.1 GCA_003354045.1 bacterium | reverse complement strand
GCAATATTCCTCAGCTCTACAAGACCACTCAGGCGAACTTCGCGCAGGTGAACGATCCAGTCGCGGTCGAGCTCGCCGGCGCCCTCGAGGAGCGCTTCCGCCTGTTGGACCGGCCGGTGCCAATGGTCCGCGTGATCTCGGTGGCGGGCATTCCGCCCAACGAAAGGGCCTACAAGGAGTTCGTCGCTCAGCTCAGGGGCAAGAAGCAGAACCCGATGGCGCTCGGCTTGCCGAGCCGGCTGCGGGACTCACAGTTCTTCGACGGCGCCAGTAAATCGATTCCCCCGTCGTGCTTCATCTATGCCTGCACGCTCGATGAAATCGGCGACTCCATCTACGTCATCACCGTCAACACCGACTACCATGGCGAGATCAAGAGCAGGGGAGTCCACTCGGGTGTCTCTGCGGTGATGTCCATGGCGGAGGTGCTCTCCGCCCACGCCTCTGCAGCCATCCTTAGCAGCGGCGGCAACGCGACCATCTTCATGGGCGCCACCGAGTCGGGCAAGACACTGGCGGCGACTTTCTGGGGCGAGCGCAACGAGACGCGGCACCGGACGGAGCTGCAAAGACGTTACGAAACCATAAAGAAGAGCCCGAAGGCCGCCGAAGAGGCCATGTCCGCGGTCGGCTTCGCGTGTCAGGACGACTGGGTGCAAATCGTTCCTTCAGGGGAATCCCAATGGGACGCCTGGCCCGCCGAGCGCTTCTTCTACACGCGCAGCCGCGGCCTGCTGAGCCGCGACCTGATTCTCGCCGAGACCGAGCCCATCATCGAGAACGCCATTGCCGACTACGGTGCCGCCGGCCACCGAGAGGCCCTCGGACGGGCGACCCACGACTATCCCGACGAGCGGCTGTTCTACGACCCGGACTCGGATATCTTCTTCTGCGACCGCGACGTCCACCAGATCTCCACCCTCGTCCTTCTCGAGCGCGACGAGGACCTCGACTTCGCGATCCGGCGCCTGCGACCGGCCGATGCGCTCGAGTTCATCCTGCGCGGACGCGCCCCGGACGGAAGCTACCAGCCGTTCTACAACGATTACACCGACATTTCTGGCCTGCTGACCAGCCAGGGTGTCGTCGGCGATCGTCTGCTCACGGCATACGACGCCGCCAAGGCGGGCGACGTCGCCGCGCTGATGAACGGCGACGAGGCGCTCGGGCGCGTGGTGCTCGATCGCCTCCAGGCCCAGCTCGAAGTGTGGCGCCTGTTCCTCTCCGACGTCCCGGTCTACATGGTCAACACGATTCACGGCCGCGACATGACCCAGGACATGAACTGGTACGCCTCGGAGTTCCCTGGCTTTCTCAAACCACGCAAGGAGCTCTCGGCGGCCGAGTTCCACAAGCTGATGGAGTCGAAATACGGCGTCACCTACAACGACGCCGGCAACTGGGCCTGAAGAAGGGGGGCAACGAAGAGCCGCTGGTGAGATAGACGAGGCCGCCGAACAGCGAAGAGACCAGCAGCACCACGAACCACAGGAGGCCGAACGCTACGGCCACGTCGTTGTCTATCCCTTGACGCTCGAGAAACCACACGTAACCCATCTCTCGAATGCCCAGGCCGGCCAGGCTGATAGGCAGCGCGCTCAAGATGGTGACGAGCGGGTGGAAGATGAAGTAGTACTGCCAGGCCAGATCCATCGAGATCGAGGCGCCGAGCAGGATGAGCGCCACCACCTGTAAGACGTGGAAGCTGATCGACACCCAGGCTGCCCGCCATAACAACGCCCGGTCGCGCCAGAATGGGTCGAGTTCCACCTCTACGAGCCGCCTTAGCCTGCTCCCTTCGTCAAGCACCATGCGCACGACCGGCGGAATCACCCACCAGCCGACGATAATCCCCGCTCCGGCCAGGCAGGTGAGCCATACCAGCGGCAGCGGCAGGTCGAAGCGGCCGAACACCGCCATGGCGATGACGGCGACCGCGACCAAGGTGGCCAGCCCGGAGAGACGGTCGAAGATGACGGTATTGAACGCCACGGTACGTCGTTTGTCTCTCTGGCCGAGGTAGAGGGAGCGGACCACGTCGCCACCCAGAGTGGAGGGGCCGAAGAGGTTGAAGAACATACCGATGAAGTAGTAGCGGGCGATCTCGGTCATCGAGTGGTCGAAACCGACCCTGGTGGCGATGACGCGCCACCGGTAGGCCGTGAGCAGCTGCCCGACCAGGTAGAGGAGCACCACCGCGCTCACCATGACCAGGTCGGCCCGTCTGAGGACCTCCAGCATGCGGCCGAGGTCCACATGGCTGGCCAATATCCACAGCGCCGCCGCCGAAACCCCGGCTTTTACCAAGTGCCCGGACCACGCCCTCACACGGCTCTTCCCGGAGGAATCTGAGGTAGCTTCACCCTCCACGAGGGCTGGATAGCAGCCGCGGGAGGCCGCTGCCATAGCCGCTGGGCAGAAAACGCGTCTTGACTCGACCGACCTCTATCGGGAGAATGTGCGGCTCAAAGAAAATTCTCCCGATCCAGGAGGTAGCGATGGGAAAGACCACCAGGGCAGCATCCGCGGTTGTCGCGATGCTTGCTCTCTATGTCACGGCCTGCGTAGACCCGCAGGAAGTGACCGAAATGAAAAGCAGGGTCGATGAAATTCAGGCCCAGCAGAAGGACGTGCTAGCGAAACTCGACACGCTGGCGAAGGGACAGAAGCAGATCCTGGCGAAGGCGCCGGCGGCGGCGGCACGGCCCTCCAAGCCGGCCGAGGATCCGAACAAGGTTTACGAAATTCCCGTCGGGAACTCGTACGTGAAGGGCGCGAAGGACGCTTCTGTCACGATAGTCGAGTTCTCGGACTTCCAATGACCGTACTGCTCCAAGGCCGCCAGTTTGGTGGCCCAACTTCTAGAAGCCTTCCCGAATGACCTTCAGTTCGTCTACAAGAACTATCCGTTACCGTTCCACAAGCAGGCCATGCCAGCAGCCAAGGCCTCTCTTGCCGCAGGCAAGCAGGGCAAGTTCTGGGAGATGCACGACAAGATCTTCGAGAACTACCGCGCGCTGGCCGACGGCAAGTACGCCGAGTGGGCCGGGGAAATCGGTATCGACGTGGAGAAGTTCAAAGCCGACATGGCCTCTCCGGAGACCCAGGCTCTCGTCACCGAGGAGATGAAACAGGCCTCCAAAGTGGGAGTGCGTGGCACGCCGACCTTCTTCATCAACGGCAAGAAGCCGGCGGGTCGCTCGTTCGAGCTCTACAAGGGGCTCATCGAAGAGGAGATCAAGAAGAAGAAATCCTGATAATCTCAGGCGTCACGCCTGACGATTCAGCGAAGGGGGTCGGCTTACCAGCCGGCCCCCTTTTTTCTCGCCCGCCCGGCGCCGGTTACGACTCGACCGCAACGGCGCCGGCCTGCGGCATTGCGGCCTCTCCGAGATCCACACGCACCTCCTTGCCGTCCACGTAGACGTGGGAGGGCCGGTAGTCCTTCTTGCGCCCCCACCAGAAGAAAGCCCCGGTGAGCGTCATGGCCTCCGCGGCCCAGAAGCCGAGCGCGGCCGACATGATCGCCTGAGAGGCGCCGAGCCGGTGCCCGAGCAGATAAGTCTGGGCAATCTCGCGTATCCCCTCGCCGGCAATCGTGAACGGCGAGATGACGGTAGCAAAGATCTGGATCGAGGAGGCGAAGGTCACCTCCCAGAAGTGAGCATCCATGGCCCCGACCGCCAGCGCCGTGAAGTAGTACATGGCCGCAGTGGTGAAGTGTACGACCCAGCTCTGGAAGGCGGCATTTACCAGCAAGCCCTTGTGGGCGCTGTAGGCAGCGGCCGAGTTGGATACGCGGGTCACGAAGCCGGCGATCTTCTGCTTGCCCGGTATCGGGAAGTTCTCGATGATCCATTGCACGATGCCGGGCTTGAAGAGCACCAGGAAGAAGCCACCGATGACCCCGGTGGCCAGCGGAACCGTGATCGCGGCTACCTTGAAGCCATTGTCCCCGAAGATCGAAATGCCCAGCGGTAGCGCAATCAGGAAGGTAAGAAAGATGCCGACCACACCGAGCACCTTCTCGATCACCGTGGCCGCCGTCGCCTCGACGGTTTTACCCGTAAAGCGGGCCGCATCGTAGAGCTTGTAGCCATCTAGCCCGAGGGTGGAGGGCAGGAAGGTGCCTATGAAACGGCCTATCAAGAAACTGCCGAAGATGTGGCGGAAGGGCAGCACCAGGCCCTGACCGCGCAGCAGCAGGGTCCAGCGATACATGCTGGCCATGATGCCGACGAACTTCACGGCCGTGGCCGTGGCGACGAAGATCCAGAACGTCGTCATGTCGATGTTCGGGATGTGCTCGGTCATGGCCTGCCAGGTGGTGATGTGACGGCCGTCGTCAGTCGTCACCTTGTGGGTGAAGAGCAGGTAGAAGGCACCGACGGTGGCGGCGCCCTTGAGCATGGTCGTTATGGCGGATCGGATGCGGGGATCTATGCTTCCCCACGCGTTCTTGATCGAGTTCATGTCTGTTTTTGAGTACTCCGGGTGGCGGTTGCGACCGTCGGCGCGGCTTCACCCACGCCTCCGAAAAGGTTCCAAACGGTCGATTTTGAGTGGTTACCGGCCCAGTTTCAACCGTGCGGCAGTAACTGATAGGTAGCGTGCCCCTATGGCCAAGAAGCCCAGAGAAGTCTTCTGCAGCAGCTGCGGCCAATCGATGGCCGCTGGCGACGGGTTCTGCCCAAGTTGCGGCGCCGGAGCCGGCGGCCCGGCGCGGGCACAAGCCGGGAGGCAGGGCAACGTTCAGGCGCAAGACAGCGAGCGCCGGACCAATCCGGTCGCAGTCGCGGTGTTCATCGCCGTCCTCGTCGCCGGGGCCGCGATGCTGATCGGCGTGTCTCAGGAGCCGGCTCAACAGAGGCGGGCAGTCCCCGGTAGCCCGAGCGGCTCGGGCGAAAGGCCGCCTTCCAGCGGTGAGCTTCCCCCAAATCACCCGCTCCTCGAGCTGCCCGCGGAAGCCCGCACGCTCCTCGACCAGCTGACCGTAGCGGCAAACGCCGCGCCTGAGGACATTGCCATCTGGCAGCACCTGACCGAGGCCCGCTTCCGCGCCAGCCGCCTCGATCGCTCCTACAGTGCACCGGCCAAAGAGGCTCTGAGCCGCCTCCTCGAGCTCGACCCGGACAATGTCGAGGGCGTTAGGATGGCCGGCGCCATGGCTTTCGAATCGCAGGATTTCTCGCAAGCCCAGAGCCATTTCGAGCATTTCCTGGAGCTCGACCCGGACGATGTACTGGTACTGACGGATCTCGGCTCCGCACTCCTCTTCCAGGAGAAGGCGGAGGCGGCAGTGGGATATTACCGCAAGGCCATCGAGACCAAGCCCGATTTTCTCCAGGCGCACTTCAATCTCGGGATCGCGCTCCAGCAGCAGGGCGACAGCAAAGGGGCCTTGGAGGCCTATGAGAGCGCCCGTAAACTGGCGCCCGACCCCGAGACCAAACGTCGGGTGGACGAGGCGATTGCCGTGGCCCGAGGTCGTGGCGGTACGGGGACGATGGGGATGGGGCTGCCGCCAGATCATCCTCCGATCGGGGAAGACGCCGTGGAAGAGGACCCACTTCCGCCGGGAGTCATCGAGCTTCCGATCGATGACAGCCCCCCCTTCGAGGCCCGTGCCGGCAAGGCAGCAGCGGCGCGAGAGGTCCCCTCCAACGCCAGCTCCGATTTTCAGCGCGCGGCCGACGCCGTGGTGACCGGGCACCGCATCGCCGGCGCATTCGTCGATTCGATCGACTGGCAGGCAGCAACCGCGGGGCGGGTCTACTTCGTCGATTTCCCGATCAAGGGCATGGTCGAGGTCCTGCAGAACAAGTTCAAATCCGGACTCAACGAGCAACTCTCGGAGCGGGCCGGCGAGCACGGTGCGGATTCCGAGATCAGCATCGAGCTGGTGGACAAGCCGACCGGCCGGGTCATGGCCGTGCTCGATGGCAAGGAGTGGGTAGGCTGGTTCGACGAGGAACGTTACCAGTAACATTTCTTGGGCTCGGCCCACGTGCTACCCACTAGCTGCAATGTCGAAAGGCGAAGCTCCCTACTACCTGCCCATCGGCGACGAGATCGAGGTCTTCGAGGCGGCCTCTCGCGATTCCCTTGCGGTACTGCTCAAGGGCCCCACCGGTTGCGGCAAGACGCGTTTCATCGAGTACATGGCGTGGAAGCTCATCGATGAAACACCGGAGAGGCCCGACTCGCTCATCACTGTGGCATGTAACGAGGACCTGACGGGCAGCGATCTCGTGGGCCGCTACCTGATCCGCGGCGACGAGACCATCTGGATGGACGGCCCGCTCACCCAGGCGGTCCGCTGTGGCGCGCTGTGCTACCTCGACGAGATAGTCGAAGCGCGCAAGGACACGATGGTTCTCATTCACCCGCTTACTGACCACCGCCGCATCCTCCCGGTGGACAAGCTCGGCGTTACCTTGCGGGCGCACGCGGACTTCATGTTGGCCGTCTCCTACAACCCCGGCTATCAGTCGGTCTTGAAGGACCTCAAGCCATCCACCCGCCAGCGCTTCGTGACGCTCGAGTTCGGCTACCCCCCGCGCGACAAGGAGGCCGAGATCATCGCCCATGAAAGCGGCGTCTCGATGGAAATCGCGATGGATCTGGCTCACCTCGGCGAGCGGGTCCGTGAGCTCAAGTCGAGCGGACTCGAGGAAGGCGTGAGTGCGCGCCTGCTCGTTTACGCCGGGCAGCTGATGCAACAGGGCCTCACTCCGCGCCGCGCCTGCGAGGCAACCGTCGTGCGCGCGTTGAGCGACGACCCGCAAACGCAAGCGGCAATCGGTGAGCTCGCGTACTCGATCTTCGCCTGAACGGGCGGCCTCACGGAGCTGGCTGTCGAGCCGCCACCTGCGTGAGAGCGACAAAGGCGCCCACGCCATAGAGCTCCTCGAGACTCTCGACGAAGATACCCGGGAGCACATACTCGGCCGCAGTGACGAGCTCGCCGCGCAGTCGGTCAATCTCGCCCATGTTTTCTTCTCGGCCGCGGTGGCGGCCCGGCACGCGCTCGGCCAAGGCTACCGCGAGTGGGAAGAGGCAGGCTTTCGCCTGCTCGGTGAGGACGGCAGCGGCCGCGACGCGGCCCAGGCATTCTTCGGCCTCGATGCGCGCGCCATCGGTGCAATGGCCGCGGCTACACGCTCGGCGTGGCTCGATGTGGCCGCCGGCCTGCTGGCGACGTCACGGAGGCTGGCCAGCAGCTTCATCACGGCCACCGGCGCCTCGCTGTGCGAGCATCCGGATTTGGACGCGGCCCGTATCGGCGCCTGGCAAGAAGGTACGAAGACAGTCCTCGCCCACGGCGGCTGGCGCGGCGAGTTCGTGGCCTCCGCGCTGATCGAGTCCACGGCGCAATTGCTCCCGCTGCTCGACGCGCGTGGCGTCGCGGCATGGAGCCGGCTGCTCGTGGTCGCGGGCTCGGCCGGGCGAAGCCCTCGGGTACCGCAGCCCCCGGCTACTTTGGCCGGGCTCTCGGAAAACATGCGCACCGAAGTCCTCGAGCTCACCGCCGACCTGGCGGACTCGGACCGGGGCGCTGCGCTGGCCGTGCTCGAGAGCCTACCGCACGCGGTGGCCTGCCTGCCGCCTGCCGCGGCGGACAACCTGCTCGAGGCTCTACGCGGAAACGCATCGCGCGCGGGCGTGAGCGAGGCAGTCGCCATGGTGCCGGCCGTGACCCACGGCATGGCCGCGGCCGATATAGAGACTGTCTTCGCCAGCGTGCCGGAGCTTGCCGAGCTCTTCCCGGAAGGTCTGGCTCCATTCCTGCGTACCGTCGATCGCGCGCTCGAAGAAGGAGGGCTCGGTGGCGCCGAGCTCTGGATCGAGCGCGGCCTCGACATAGGCGCCCACAACCGCGAAGCAGGCGTGGCCCACTTCCGTCTGGAAAGCCGCACCTCTCACAAGATATTGGTGCAGCACAGCACCGCCGTAACCTTCGACGAGGTGGAGGGCCTCCTGCAACGCTACATCGTGATGATGTCGCGGCGGCCCTTTCAGCTCGTCAACGCCTCCGGCATCTGGTATCGGCCGCCCCTGATCGCTCCGGAGGACACCGCCGTGCGTCTGCCCGAGCTCGTCGATCTGTGCGAGACCTCCGAGGACAATCAGGTCTTCTACAAGCTGAACGTCGCCCACATCGCCGGCCGCTGGGAATACGGCACCTACGACTTCGAAATGGCCGAGTTCGAGCGGCTCGGCTGGAGTGTGGCGACCGGCGAGCCGGCCGAGCGTAGCGACATCATCGGGCTTCTCGACAGCTTCCCCAACCCCTTGCTGGCGGCGGCCCTTTTCGTGCTCCTCGACGGCGCGCGCGTGGATGCCGCTCTGGCGCGCGACTTCCCCGGGTTGCGCCCCGAGCTGGATCGCATGGGGCAGTTTTACGCGGCCAACCCGCCAGTGGCCGCCCAGGACCGCCACTCGGAGCGCCTGCTCGAAGCCCTGTTCATGATGAGTGTCGGCCGCCTTGGCGCCGACGAGCTCGCGCCGCGGCTGCGCGCCCAAGGACACGCCCTGAGCTCGAGCCTCGAGGTGCTGCGCTCGCCAGAGGCTACCGTCTACGACAGCGCTGCGCTGTTGCTGGCCTACTACGGAAGCCTGACTCTGGCAGAGGTAGCCGTAGGCGAAGAGGAGGGCGCCGTGCCGATCCTCAGCGAGATCGGCGGCGCTACCGTCATCGATCCCTTCGAGCACCTCGACGGCGACGGTCCGGTAATGCCGGGCGGCGCCGGCGAGGGGCCGCCCGGCGAGCAGCTTTCGCCAGACGGTCGGATCGAAGACGGCTCCTTGGAGCTGGAGCTCGCCGACGAAGATGGATCGCTGCCACCGGGCGGCCTGCCACTGAGCGCCGAGGAAA
Source organism: bacterium (assembly GCA_003354045.1). GTDB lineage: Bacteria > Desulfobacterota > Binatia > UBA1149 > CAITLU01 > PIVZ01. Next base: position 6,076 of record PIVZ01000041.1, on the reverse strand, counting down.
TTCGTGAGCTGCTCGAGAGCGGTGCCGACATCGAGATCGTCGAGGAGCACGGCGAGATCGGTGAGGGGCTCGGTCTCTACATCACCGACCTACTCGGCAAGCTGCCGGCCGAGGCCATCAAGGAGCTGCGCGAGCGGCTCTCTGCGGGTGACGCCTCCAGTGTGCGCGCGTGGCTGAAGAGCCACTCGGCCGGCGATCACTGTGTGTACGACGAGTGGGACCACCTGATCGGAGACTACCGGCGCAAATGGTGCCGCCTCTACGAGGTGGAAGCCGCCGGCGATGCCGGCAAGTACTTCAGCCGCGTCATCTCTCGCTCGGCCGACCTCGTACAGAACGTGCGCCGCGAGTTCCAGATGATGCGCCCCGAGCAGTTCCGCAAGGTGCGCGGCATGCAAGACGGCGAGGACTTCGATCTGAACGCCCTGGTCGAGGCCCACGCCGATCGACGCACACGCCGTGCCCCGTCCGAACGCCTCTACGTGGCCAGACGTCGTGAGGAGCGCGATGTCGCCACCCTGTTCCTGGTGGACATGAGCGCCTCGACCGACGAGCCCCTTGCCAACCCGGGCGAGGACGGCGAGCAGCGCCGGGTCATCGATCTGACCAAGGACACCATGGTCATCGTCTCCGCCGTCCTCGACGAGATCGGCGATGCTTACGCCATCTACGGCTTCTCCGGCCACGGACGCGAGAACGTCGAGTACTACCACGTCAAGGCATTCAGCGAGAGTCTGAACGAGGCCGTGAGGTCGCGTCTGGGAGGAATCGAGCCCAAGCGTTCTACACGCATGGGTGCGGCGCTGCGCCACTCGGCCGGTAAGCTCGGCCGCGTGACGGCGCGTGCCCGGCATTTGATCTTGCTCAGCGACGGATTCCCGCAGGATTACGACTACGGCGAGGACCGCCGCTCGAACGTCTACGGAATCCGCGACACCACCAAGGCGCTGCAGGAACTCGAGAAGGAAGGGATCCACACCTTCTGCATCACCGTGGACCCGGCCGGCCACGATTATCTCGGAGACATGTGTCCGTCGTCGCGCTACGCCGTGATCGAGAACATCGAAGAGCTGCCCGCCGAGCTCCCGCGTATCTACCGCCAGGTCACCCGGGCTTAGAAGCGCGGCCTCTAGCCCGGGCTGCTGGGTCGCACGTCAGCGGCTACGCTTGACGCCGAGGCGCGGACACCATTTCTCGAGCGGGCAGCGGCTGCACATCGGAGATAGCGACTTGCACAGGGTCTGGCCGAAGGAGACCAGCAGGTCGTTGTATTCGAGCCAGTAGCGGCGCGGCAGCTTCTCTCTGAGCGCCATCTCGGTCTGCTCGGGCGTCTTGGTGTCCACGTAACCCCAGATGTTGGAGATGCGATGGACGTGGGTGTCCACGCAGATGCCCGGCTTTCCGTAAGCGGCGGTGACAACCAGGTTAGCCGTCTTGCGCCCCACGCCCTTGAAGCCCAGAAGAGTGTCGATGTCGTCTGGCACGCGACCGCCGAACTCGTCCACGATCCTGCGCGCCATCTCCACCAGCTGCGGCGCCTTGGTGCGGTAGAAGCCGACCGGGTAGATGGCCCGCTCGATCTCGCCCACGTCGGCACCAGCCAGCGCCTCGACGTCCGGCGCGATGGCGAACAGGCGCTTGGCCGCTTCCGTGGTGGTGCCGTCCTGCGTTCTCAGGCTCAGGATGCAAGACGTCAGCACCCGGTAAGGCTCGCGCGTGACCTCGGCGATGAAAGTCACGATCGGCGCCTTCTGCTCGGCGTAGTGCTCGCGCAGCCGCTTTATGACATGGGCCAGGCGGCGGTTGTCTACGCCTTTGTTCTCGCCGCCCCTCCCGCGGTCTGAGCCGCCTGATCGCCCTGTACTCATTCGTCGCTCCCCTAGAGGCCCGGCCCGCCATAGAAGGCACCCGGGCGAATTGCAACAGGCCCGACTCGTTGACCGAGCCCTAGCGTCTCCCTATCCTCGCGCCGATGAGTCGTTTGCGCGTAGGGATCGTCGGGGTGGGCCGCCACGGTAGCCGCTATGCGCGCCACACGGCGCGCGATGTGGAAGGCCTCGAGCTGGTCGCCGTATGCCGGCGCGATCGCGACCAGGGCACGGCGCTGGCCGGCGAGCTCGGCTGCGAGTACACGGCGGATGCCTACGAGTTGATCGGCCGCGACGACATCGACGCCGTGGTGCTGGTGACCGTACCCGACCTGCTCGAAGACTTCGCCGTGGCAGCGGCTCGTGCGGGTAAGCGTCTGTTGGTCGAGAAGCCGGTGGCCCTCGACCTGGCGAGCGGCCGCCGTATTCTCTCGGCGATAGAGGAGGCGGGCGTCTATTGCATGGCCGGACACACGCTGAGGTTCAACGCCGTGTGCCGCCGGTTACGCCAGGAGGTGGGCTCGCTCGGGCGGATAGATTCGCTGGTACTCAGCCAGCGCTTTCCGCCACAGCTTCATCTCGGGTGGCTCGACCGACCCGAACGCTCAGGCGGCGGTAACATCTTGCACACCGGCGTCCATTGCTTCGACCTGATTCGCTTTCTCGTCGGGCTGCAAGCACACAGCGTCTCGTGCACCACCCACTCGATATACACCGAGAGGACCGAGGACGGTTTTGCCGCCCACCTGCGTTTCACCGACAGTGCGGCGCTGGGGATGGTGACCTGTTCGCGCTCGAGTGGAGGCCGCAATGGGCTCATAGAGATAAGCGGCGAGAACGGGCAACTCGTCGCGGACCACGTCTTGAACACGCTCTACCGCGTAAGCGCCGAGGGCAGAGAGGAGGTCCCGCTCACAGAGCCGAAGATGACAGTGCCGGAGGCCCTCGAGCAGTTTGCCGCCGACGCCCGCGAAGGGACAGAGCCACTGGTGAGCTACCGCGACGGTCTGGCGGCAGTGGCGGTGGCCGATGCCTGCTACCGCTCGGCCAAGAGCGGCCGTCACGAGAGAGTTCTCACGCTCGATCCACCGGGCTGACCCACGCGAATCGCCACGGATAGCGGCAATCCGCCGGACCCGGCCTGGCCGATCAGTTACCAGCCGATTTTCGGTGCCGGCAATAAATCGGGTTGATTAGGAGGATCTTTCGTTTTATATTCGCTTTAAGAGCGAAGAGAGAGCTCTTTCCGTACTGCCACGGAGCCCCGACCGACCGCATCTTTGCGGAATCCTGCAATGCGATCCCGGCTCTGGCGCGCCGCAAGGTGCCGCCAGGACCGGGCGCGCCGTTGTTCCCCCCTTCACCCCTCCCTATGATGGATGGACATGGGCTTGAATCGAAGCGTCACTGTCATCAGTCACGGGCCGAACTGCCTCGACGGCCTCACCTGCGCCGTGGTTGCGGCACGCTATTTCGCCGGCCACGCTCTCGAGGTGATCTTCGCAAGCAACCGCCGCATCGACGAGATCCTGGGTAACTACAACCCTGACGAGCCGGACGAAGCGGAGCTGTGGATCACTGACATCTCGTGGCACGAAGAAGCAACGACGCGTCACCTCGCCGACCTACTCGACCGGGGGGCCGAACTCTACTGGATAGACCATCACAAGTCGGCGATAGAAGCCCGCGAGCGCGGCCTTCTGGACATCGACTTCACCGACGCGGTAATCGATGCACGTTACGCCGCCAGCCGCCTGCTCTTCGACTACCTGTGTGAACGAACCGCCCGCCAGGGCCAGTCCAAGCCCGGCCTGCTCGCTCTGCGCAATCTCGTCATGCTGGCCGACGACGTCGATCGCTGGGAGCTCGTCATAGAAGGCTCGCGCGAGCTGGCGCTGGCAGTGCGTGCGATGGACCAAGATGCGGCCTATCGCGCGCTGCTGGCCATGGATTCCAACATAACCTACGGCCAGGAGCTGCAACGAGCGGCGGCACGCGTGCAAGGAGAGCTGGCGGCCACTTTCGATCTGGCGCGCGCGACCAGGTGCGTCGAGGAGGTCACCTCGCGCCACCTGACTGTGGTTGCCGCAGAGTGCGAGGGCTACGCCGGTGAGGTCGCCGACCGCTGGCGTGAAGACTTCGGGGACGCTGTGTTCGCGCTCTACGATCGGCGCGGCGACGGGATTAGCTTCCGGCGTACACCCGATTGCCCGGTCGACCTCTCGCGACTGGCCTCCTCCTTCGGCGGCGGCGGGCACGCAGCGGCCGCGGGATGTGAGATTTCTTTGCAGGCGCCAGAGCGCGCCGCCAGACTGGTCGACCTCGTTGCCGGCGCTTTGAGAAAAGAAGCGGACAGGTGAGCGAACGCGTAGACGCTGTCTCGGCAAAGTATGGGGAGCCCCGCCAACTGGTTTGCAGGCTCCCGGCGCTGGACTTCCCTCCGGTGAGCCGGCGCGCGCACGGCGAGGTGTGCATGGCGATCATGCGCCCCAACGGCCGCTTCCTTCTGCAGACCAAGGCGAGCTATCCAAATTCGGTGATGCGTCTTCCCTCCGGGGGCATTCGTCCCGGAGAGGACATCGAGAAGGCCCTGCTGCGCGAAATCTGGGAAGAAACCAATCTCAGCGTCTCGGTCGAAAGCTTCGTTGCGCGCATACGCTACGAGTCCGCCCGGGAAAGCTCCTCTTTCGAGACCTATCTGCTGTTCGTACGAGAGCTGTCCGGTCCACTTCGCAGCAACGATCCTTCCGAGAAAATCACCAGCTGGGTCGAGGCGCTGCCCGAAGAGCTAGGCGCCTACGCCGACGAGCTGCGCAACATCACACCGCGCTGGAGCAAGTGGGGAATGTTTCGCGCCACGGCACTCGACGCGCTGGCCGATCACTTGCTAAATCGGGAGGGCTGAGGCGGTGGCGGCGATCGTTATTGGATACCTCGTGGCGATTCCTGTATTCGGCATTTCCTTGCACGGCGCACCCACCTGGTCGCTCGGTTGATCATATGCACCCGTCTTGCACACACGTAGCTATCCACGCACGAGACATCGACAGCTCGGTGGCCTTCTACGAGCGCTACGTCGGCCTGATCGAAGTCCATCGCCGTGTCGATAGCGGCACGCCGGTGGTGTGGATGGGCGAGAAGGACAAGGACGATGGGCTCGTGATCGTTCTCATTCGCGCCGACCACGAGAACCCGGTCGAGCCGAGCCCAATGGCGCACTTGGGCTATGCGGTTTCCGCTCCCGATGAGGTGGACCGCGTGGCCGAGATGGCCGAGCGCGATGGCGTCATCGTTCAGGGACCTCTCGATGCCGGACCGATAGTTGGCTACCTTTGCATGCTGAGAGACCCGGACGGCAACTGGGTGGAGTTCTCGCACGGCCAGTCACTCGGCCGGCGTGTCGAGGACTCCGGCTGAAACCCCGCTAGATGACCCCCTGCTCGCGCAACCCTGCGATCTCCTCGCCACTCAGGCCGAGCTCGCCGTAGACGACCTCGTTGTCGGCGCCGAGAAGAGGCGCAGCCTTCAGAGCCACTTCTTTGGCGGCCCCCAGCTTTATCGGAACCCCCGGCATCTGCATCGTGCCGCGCGCCGGATGTTCGACCTCGACGACCATGCCGCGGGCGGCAAGGTGCTCGTTGGCAAAAAGATCGACCGTGTCCATGACGGCACCGCACGGGACCCCTGCCTCGCCGAGAACCTGCATCGCCTCCAACTTGTCGTGGCGCGCCGTCCACGAGCCAATCAGCTCGCTGACCTCGTCCCAGTGGTTGCCACGCTCGCGCTGGCTCTCGAATCGCTCGTCGCCGATCAGTTCCTTGCGGCCGATGACCTCGAGAAGCGCGTGCCACATGCGTGGCGTGGTGACCATCATGTAGAGGTAGTCGTTCGGCCCCCCTCCCTTGCACGGGTAGAGGTCGGTGGGACAGATGAGCCCCATGCGGTTGCCGTAGCGGGCCGCCGCCATACCACCGGTCAGGTAGTGCGCCACCAGGGCCGAACGCATGAAGTTGAACATCGCGTCCTGCATCGACACCTCGACGTACTGGCCGACGCCGGTGCGCAGCTTCTCGACGTAGGCGGCGAGAATGCCGATTGCCAAGTGCAGGCCTGCCCCGGTATCGCCAAAGGTAGCGCCGGGCTTTAGCGGCGGCGTCTCGGGCGTGCCGGTCACCGCGAGTATTCCGCCGGTGGCCTGGCTGATCATG
>PIVZ01001162.1 GCA_003354045.1 bacterium | reverse complement strand
ACAAGCACGCGGCCGGGCTGGCGGTTGAGCGTGACGACCTTGGGATTGGAGATGATTGTGGTGCTGGTGACCTCGTTGAGCATACGGAGGAAGACGGTCACGTCGTTGCTGACGATGCCGGCCTTGAAGGTCCCCGGGCCAGCGATATTGCCAGCGGTGGAAACCCCACCGAATGCCCCGCCATCGGCAGGCAAGCGGCCGGAGCCATCGGAGCCCCTGACCAAGGCGTCCACCGCACCGAGCGGAGGGGCGAAGTCTGCGTAATCGAAGTCGGCGATGATCGAGAAGTCCACGCCGAAGGCGTTGGCCTCGTTGAGCGCGGTCTGCACGATGGTGGCCTCGACCAGAATCTGCGCCGGGCGGGTGTCGAGTTCCTCGAGCATGTTGCCGACGGCCTCGATGTTCTCGGCAAAGTCGTAGACAATGAGAACCGACTCGGAGGCGTACTCCTCGTTGCCAGTCGGCGCGGTGGGATCGGTCCACCCACCGATCTTGCCGTTGGACTTGATCTCACCGCTCTCGCTGAGCAGCGGGGTCACAAAGTCTGACGCATCGGTCGCGTTGAGGAAGCTAAGGTGGAAGACATGGCCCTCGATCTGGCGGGAGGCCTCCAGGATCGCGTCGATTTCCTCGCCGGGGTAGACATAGATGAAGTTGCCCTGCTCGATGTAGCCGTAGCCATTGACGTGCAGGATGGCCTCGAGAGCCTCGTAGAACGTCACGCCGTAGAGGTTGGCGGTGACCCGGGCCGAGACCTGGTTGCTGGCAACGATGTTGCGTTCGCTCTGGAGCGAGAGCATCTGCAGGACGTCAACGAGCTCCTCGTCCTGCACGTAGAGCTCGACGGTCATGTTGTCGT
>PIVZ01001161.1 GCA_003354045.1 bacterium | reverse complement strand
AATCGGAAGGAGCAGAAGTAGTGAGCGGGAAAGTTGCGTCTGCCTGCGGGTGAGGGTCGAATCCATGCGAGTTCTCCATCCTGAGGGCGCGCCAAACCCCCGGGGCGGAGGCGTGGGCCGTCCGAAGTCGGTGACGCAGGGGAGAGCCGGCTTACTGGTGGTGCCGAACTCTTAATCTGGGTCGGGGAATTCCTGCTTTATGATCTGGAACCTGATGCAAAGCTGAGATGGGGATATGGAAAATCGTGAATCTTCAGAAATAATTGCAAGGCCGAGAGCGTAAAGTCAATGATATAGGCAAAAACCATATAACACATAATTTTCCGAATGCTCTCGTTGCCGGGCGGCAGGGTGCCCCGGCGCCGCCCCTCTCTCTGCTCTTCGGGGAATGAATAGATCTGCGGGGATCGAGCCGACCCTGCTAATCGGTTGCAGGGGAGAGCGAAAGCCGGTACTCGAGGATCCGGCCGATCATCCTGCGCCGGTAGGCGGCGGTAGCCCGCAGGTCGTCGATGGGGCTGCACTCCGCCATCGCGGCGGCTGCCGCGGCGCTGATCCTCTCGGAATTGAGCGGCCCGCCGAGCAGCTCGGTCTCGGCGCTCTTCGCGCGGATCACGACGGGTGCCACGGCGCCGAGCGCGATGCGCGCCGACTTCACCGTCTTCCCATCGAACTCCAGGCAGGCGGCGACCCCTGCTATTGAGATGGCCATCGCGTCGCGCGGGGCCAGCTTGTGGTAGAAGCTGAAAGCGCCGGCGGCCGGTCGCGGAACGAAGAGTTCCAGCAGCAGTTCCCCCGCCTCGAGGCAGGTGCTCCCCGGTCCAGTGCACACGTCTTCGGCGGCGAGCTCGCGCTTGTC
>PIVZ01001160.1 GCA_003354045.1 bacterium | reverse complement strand
CCAAGATCGCGCCGGAGGACGTCAAGACGGCCGCGAAGGCCGGCAAGCGCTGGAAGCTGATCGGTGAGGCGAGCATGAAGAAGGACGGTACGCTGAAGGCAAGTGTGAAACCCGTAGCGCTGCCCCTCTCCCACCCGCTCGCCGCAGTCATGGGACCGACGAACGCAGCCACATTCGACACCGACCTGCTCGGCCAGGTCACTGTCGTCGGGCCAGGCGCCGGCCGCGTCGAGACCGGCTATTCCATCCTCACCGACCTCCTGTCGATCGAAAGGAGTTGCTGATGAAGACCTACACCTTTGCGGTGATCGGCGCCCTGGGCAACGTGGGCACCGAGATGCGCTCGATCCTGGAGGCCTCCGATCTGCCCATCAGCAAGCTCGTGCCGATGGACGTCCCCGAGAACGCCGGGCAGAAGATCCGCTTCCGTGACGAGGAGCTGACAGTTGTCAGCGCCGAGGCGGACGCATTCGACGGCGTGGACATCGCCATCTTCAGCGCCGGTGAGGGCGCTGCCATCGCGCTGGCCCCCGAGGCAGTGAAGCGCGGCTGTGTGTGCATCGACAACAGCACAGCCTTCCGCATGGATCCCGAGCACCCGCTCGTCATCCCCGAGGTGAATGCGGACGCGCTCACAGACCACAAGGGGATCATCGCGAACCCCAACTGCAGCACGATCCAGATGCTGGTTGCGCTCAAGCCTTTGCATGACGCCTACGGCATCAAGCGAGTGGTCTGCAGCACCTACCAGGCTGTCTCCGGCAGCGGCCAGGCGGCCGTTGAGGAGCTGGAAAACCAGACGCGCGCCTACGCTGCGGGCAAGCCGGCCGAGGTGAACGTCTACCCGCACCAGATCGCA
>PIVZ01000561.1 GCA_003354045.1 bacterium | reverse complement strand
CATCCACACCGTGGCTGCGCTCGAGCCTGCGGACGATGAAATGGCCACGCGCCATGTTCTGGAAGTGGTCGATAAATATAGAGTTTATGATCGCGCCGCCGGCGGCGCCAAGGATCGGTACGGCCGTCATGGCGGCCTTCTCGGTAACCACGACGCCGAAGCGGCTGCCCACCTGGGCAAGAAACCTCACCAGCACCGGCGCACCGTGCTCGGCCGCCCCTCTCTTGGCAATGTGCTCGAGCGCCTCCGATACGGCTTTGGCCAAGGCCGCACGGACGGCCAGATAGCCGGCATCGGCAGCGTCGTCGGCGGCATTGCTGCCGCTTCCCAGCGCCAGGACCTGGATGCAATCGAGACGGGTCTCCGTGGTCCTGGTCTTGGCGCCCTCGCTGCGCGCGATATCGGCTATGGAGCGCAGCATGATGGTGGTGGATATGGGTAGCTCGACACTCAGGGCGGCAAGGCCGAAGGCTCCGCCTGCGGCGCCGGCGCCCACCGCCAGCAGCTTGTGGGTGCGCTCCGAGGCACTGAGTCCAGGCCGGTCGAGCAGCGACCAGGTAGCAAAATCGAGCGCGGTCTCGAGTGCGGTGCGGGTGGACGCCTCTATTATCTCACGCGCCTTGAAAGGAAGTGTGTCGAGGATCGTCTCGATGGGACGACCCACATAGTCGGCCGCTCGCGCCGCGAGACCCGGAGTCTCGAGAAGTCCTTTCGCCCGCTTTAGCTCGGTTAGCTCCCGCTTCGAGAAGGCCATCGCCAGTTCCCTCGGCCGGGTAGGGTGCACGAGAGCCCCGGCATAGGCAAAACCAATCCGCCCTGGATCAACTCCAGAGGCCGGTGCTGCGAGTAACCAGATGCTCGACTATGGCATCCGATTCGAGCAGCGTCTCGCCGCCGGCAATGAGGCAAGGCGCCTGTTCGGTGCCAGCGGCCTTTTGCAGCTCTGCCAGACCATCGGCGTCCTCGCTCACATTTACGACCGCAAGTGCACCGCCCAGGTGCAGGTTGTCACGGGCCAACAGGGCGGTGCGGGAGAAAGCGCACGGGCTCTTCACATAGAGCTTGGCGCCCGCTTCCAGGCCGGCCGCCGCCGAGGGCGCCTCCACATCGCCGCTGTAGTCCTTGTCTATGCCCTCGCACAGGGCCACCAGCTCGCCTATGTCGCGGACACCGCCGGGGCCGACCGCAGAGGCATGCCTCACCGTGCCACCGGCATCGATGATCACTGTGGCGCGGTCGCTTATGCCGGCCGCGTCCAGATAGATCCCGTAGGCATCGGCAACGGCACCCTTGGGGTGGAAGTCGGCGAGCAGCGGGAAGGAGATTCCTTCCAGGCTGCTGGCCCAGTTCGCGTGGGCATAGACGCTGTCAATACTGAGTCCCAGCGGCTGCGTATGGGCAGCCTCGCATCGCTTTAGCAGCGCTTCCAGCGCTGGCACTTCCTGGCTTCAAGTGGGGGTGAAGTCGAGCGGATAGGAGAGCAGCAGCACGTGCTTGCGGCCCTGGAACTGAGAGAGGCTGATCGAGCGTCCAAATTGGTCTTTGAGGGTGAACTCGGGAGCAGTGCTTCCTTCTGAGATCATAGGCGCGGTTCTCCTTTGGAAGTTAGTTCGCAGGCGAAGGTAGCACAGCGCATCGCCAGCACGAAATTGCTCTTGACGGAGTCCGGCTGATTCTTGTATATACAAACATCATGCGCGAAGAGTCCCTCCCGCCAAGCCAGATACACAGCGTCCTGGCCCCTTGCGCCTGCTTCCACGCGCGCAGCGCCGCGCGCGCGATCACCGGCTTCTATGACGAGACGCTGGCGCCCTCGGGCCTGCGCATGACTCAGTTCGCCATTCTGGCCTCCGTGCGCGTACGAGGGTCGATCACGATGCAAGAGCTGGCCGCCGAGCTCGGACTCGACCCGAGCACCATGACACGCACCTTACAGCCGCTCGACAAAGCCGGGCTCGTGAACATCGAGCCGGGCGAAGACCGCCGCGTAAAGGAGCTGGTGCTGACCCCACGCGGTCACAAGCGACTCGCCGAGGCACACGGGCTGTGGCTGCAGGCCCAGGACGGCCTTCGCGACAGAATCGGCGGCGATCGTTTCGAACGCCTGGTGACCGACCTCGACGCCCTGACCGAGGCCCTGAGGAGCTGAGGTCATGGCTCGCTCCGCCAACTTCCTGCCCGCCCCGGGCCCTGAACCACAACCGCTCGTCCGCTAGCCGGAGATCCTCGATGGCAAACGCATCACGCTGGTCGAGCCCGGAACAAATAATTGTATGCACAAGTGAAACCGCCGCTGCTCGCCGCGCGATGGCGACGCACCGGTAAGCAGAGAAAAGGAGAGCCCACGATGACTACCTCACGAACGGTTGACCCGTCCGTCTCGCGCACCCCCATCCCTTCCGAAGCAAGCGACCTGGCCACCGTCTGCGTCCTTTGCAGTCACAACTGCGGGCTGCGGGTAGACGTGGAAGATGGCCGCATCACGGCCGTCCGCCCCGACGACCGCAACCCCATCACCGAGGGCTACATCTGCAACAAAGGCGTCACGGTACCCTCCTACGTCGAGCATGCTCAGCGCGTTCAACATCCCATGCGACGGCGCGCCGACGGTAGCTTCGAACGAGTGAGCTGGGAGACTGCGATCGGCGAGATCGCAGCCAAGCTCGCGAGCCTGCGCGACGAACACGGCCCGCGCGCGATCGGTCTGGTCGGCATCGGCGGCCAGGCCAACCATCTGGATGCCCCTTACGGAACCTCCTTCCTGCGCGCGATCGGCTCGCGGCGCTTTTTCAACCCTTACGCGCAAGAGAAGACCCAGCACAACCTGCTCGACCACTGGATGTTCGACGCCGCTCCCGTGCTGATGCTGCACCCGGACCAGGAGAACACCCGCTTCTTGCTGGTGATGGGCACCAATCCGCGCATAACCAACCGCGGCCCCAACGCCACCGAGACTTTCAAGAAGCTGGCCAAGAAGGATAGCTGCAAGGTCGTCGTCGTCGATCCACGCGAGACCGAAACTACGCGCGGCGCCGACCGGCACCTGAAGGTCCGCCCGGGAAGCGATGCCTATCTGCTGCTCGGGATCGCCGCTGTGCAAGTGCAAAACGAGCTATACGACGCCGAGTTCGTCGGCGGCAAGACCGTCGGCTTCAACGAGGTGCGAGACGTGCTCGTACGCATCGACGTACCCGACATGGCCGAGCGATGTGGGATCGACGCGGCCACGCTCACAGAGGTAGCCACCGAGTTCGCCACCACCGAAGGCGCCTCGATCATGTACGACCTCGGGGTCGAGCAGACGCGCTTCTCGACGCTCATCTCCTACCTGATTCGGCTCAACATCACGCTCAGCGGCAACATGCAGCGCGAGGGCGGTAATCTCTTCATCGAAGGTTTTTCGCCGCCCTCACTCAGCCGCAACCGCCACGCCGAGCCTGAGCGAGCGCTGGTTTCGGGCATCCAGGGCGTCCGCGCCCTCGGAAACTTCTCGATGTTCTCTCCCACTCTGTTTCCGGAGGAGGCCTTGAACGACCACCCAG
>PIVZ01001159.1 GCA_003354045.1 bacterium | reverse complement strand
TTCCCGACTCTGCTGCCAGGCAGCGTGCAGTCGTACGGCCGCTCCGAATCCCTCCGCGTCGCGCATTTCCTCATTGAGCCTCTGGTAGCTGCGCGCGCGGCCGACCTGGTATTTCAGCGAACGGACGTTTTTGCCGAGTTCTTCGAGGATGTCATCCAGTCGGGTGAGGTCGGCCTCGGTGGAGGCCAGCTTCGACAGGCTCTCCTTGCGCCGGATCTTGTAGCGCATGATGCCGCTCGCCTCTTCGAAGAGGATGCGGCGCTTGTCGCCGTGCTCGGAGACGACCTCGTCCACCATGTTCCGTTCGATGATCGCGTAGGCATGGTTGCCGAGACCCGTTCCCGCGAGCAGATCGCGGATCTCGTGGAGGCGGTATGGCTGGTTGTTCAGAAAGTACTCGCTGCCCCCCGCCCGGGAGACGCGGCGTTTGATCGTGAGTTCGTCCCAGTCGACTGCCAGAGTCTCGCTCGCTCCGGTGAAGGTGAGGCTCACCTCGGCGATCCCCATCGGCGGCCGCTTCTTGGTTCCGTCAAAGATGACGTTTTCCATCTTCGAGCCGCGCAGCATTTTCGCGCTCTGCTCCCCGAGCACCCAGCGCAGTGCGTCGACCACGTTTGACTTGCCGCAGCCGTTCGGTCCGAGGATCGCGGTGATCCCTGATTCAAAGTCGAGATTGGCTTTGTGCATGAATGACTTGAAGCCAAGCATTTCCAATTTGGAGAGGTGCATTCTATCTCCTCGCGGATGGATCCGCGGCAGGTGTGATCACGCAGTAATCGATCGCCGTCCGGTCGAGCAGGGAGTCTCGGAAGGCCGCGGCGTCGGGCAGCATCTCGAAGGGGCCGACACAGAGCCGGTACCA
>PIVZ01001158.1 GCA_003354045.1 bacterium | reverse complement strand
CCTACTACGACGGCTACCGCTAAAACTCCGCCCGGGGGCTCCCTACTCCTCCCGCCTGTCAGGCAGATAGTGCTCGCCGAGTTCCGGCCGCGAGTGGTCGAGCTGCCCGTGCCGCTGCATATGCTGGTAGAGAAGAACGGCGAAGCTCGAAGACACGTTCAGGCTGTTCTTGAGCCCGGCCATGGGCAGGTGTAGCACTGCGTCCGCCTGGCGCAGGAGTTCCCTGTCGACGCCGAGCACCTCGTGTCCGAAGACGAAGCAACTGCGCAGCGGACCTTCCCATTCGTACACGGAGACGCTCGCGGGAGTCATCTCGACGGCGACGATCGCGAATCCGGCTTCCCGTGCACGCCCGACCGCATCAAAGACGCGGAGATCGTGGGTCCACGGCACGCTGGCGGTCGTCCCGAGCGCGGTCTTCTCGAGCTTGCTGCTCGGGGGAAACGCGGTGATTCCGGCCAGGTAGAGGCACTCCAGCCGCAGCGCGTCCGCGCTCCGGAACATGTCGCCCACGTTGTATGCGCTACGGACGTTGTCGATCAGTGCGGCGACCGGAGCGCGAGGCCCCTCCGGTCCATCCTGCCTGTCCTTCCACATCGCGTGGTAGGGGTCCTGGCTCATTGTTCTCTCCCTTATCCGGGCCGGGGGACAATCTAGCAGGGGCGGAGTGCGCGCGCAATCGCTCCGCCCCTTGCCCCAACGGACCCAAGCTGGTAAGAATCCCCCCGCCGTCGCGCAGGAGAAGAGGCTGAACACGATCGACTTGGCCCTGGGCCGGAAAGACCGTATCCTCGTCGCTCTGGACCTGCGCCTGGTGGGGGACCTCCCCTTCGACATCGCCGGCGTGGCCAACTGAGGAGAG
>PIVZ01001157.1 GCA_003354045.1 bacterium | reverse complement strand
GTCTTCGACGAGACCGGGCTGGCTGCCCTGGACGCACTCGTGTGCGCGCACCCTGATGCGACGTTGAACGAGCTGCTCGAGCATTGGCTCGGCTCCGGGAGGGCGTCGGCGAGCCGGGCGGCCCTGCACCGGGCGTTGGGCAAGCTCGGGTATACGGTGAAAAAAAGTCCTTTACGTTCGAGGAGGCGCACACCGAGCGGGTCCGGCGATTGAGGGACGAGTTCCTGACGGAGTTGGCGGGTGTGCCCGTCGAGGACCTCGTGTTCCTCGACGAGTGTGGCGTGAACACGAACCTGGTGCGACGTACGGCCCGGTCGAAGCGGGGAAGCCGAGCTCCCGGCACTCGGCCTGCGAACCGCGGAAAGAACGTCACGGTCATCGCCGCCATTGGGCTGATGACGGGCGTCATTGCCAACAGAACCTACGAGGGGGCGATGAACACCACCCGCTTCCTCGCTTGGCTCGACGAGTCGCTCCTGCCACGGCTTCAGCCCGGAATGGTCGTCGTCATGGACAATCTGCGCGTCCACCACGTTGCCGACGTGCGCCTGCTCGTAGAGGCCGCGGGCTGCCGCCTCGTCTACCTCCCGCCGTATTCGCCCGACCTCAACCCGATCGAGCTCGCTTGGAGCAAACTCAAGACATACCTCCGGGGACGCGCCGAAAGGACCACGGATCGCGTGCGTCGAGCCGTCCACTGGGGCATCCGCACTATTCGTGACCTCGACATCGCCGGGTGGTTCACGCACTGTGGCTGGGAGTGAACCTCATCTCAACCGAGACCCGCTGTAATTCCCCTTCCCGATCGGCGGACAGGCGGATACCGGCGGGGATGGTCATGGCTCGACGCCCTCCGCGTCAT
>PIVZ01000560.1 GCA_003354045.1 bacterium | reverse complement strand
TCGCGGCTGCACGCTCGAGGAGAAGCGCCCTTGCTTCCTCGATCCGCTCATTGCCATCGGCCAGCCCGATCCGAACTTCCCGATAGGAGCAGCGCCGTTCTGTGTCCCGGCCACTGCGAACGCCGGCATCAACATCGCGGCAGGGCTTCCCGGTCCGGGCCGGGTCGTCAATCAGGCCGCCTCGCGGACGTTCTGCGCCAACGACCCGAACGTTGAGTCCATCCCCGCCGTCGGCGGCTGCCCGCCCGAATAGGCCACCGAGCCAGGCATGACGGATAGAGCGGCAAGCGCCCGTCTTTGCACCGACGGAGAAGGGCGCTTTGCGTTTGATGTGTGCTGGATCACATGCCGTACCATCAGGGTGTTGACTACCACAGAGCCTCTACCCGATACTCCGCGTGAGGAATGATCTCATGAGCCACCAAGTCCCTCGCCCGTACTCCTGCTCACGAGCTTTGCCGCATAAACCTTTGTGCGCCGTGCTGATAGTCGCGGGAGCCTTGGTACTGGTAACGCCTCTCATCATATCGCCGGTCTCGACTGCCCGTGCGGCAGAGCCCGCCTTGCATCGCTGCCAGCTTGCGCTGGTGTCGATCTCCGGCCGCCATCTGCGACGCGCGCTCGCGGCACGAAGGCGCTGTGTGACGAGCGGCCGCAAGCGCTCTCCTGGTGCGGGTCTCGAATGCGTGACAGGCGACGGCGACCAGACGCTCGCGGATTGGCTGACCCGCGCGCGTGTCCGTATCGGCCGACCGGTGGCCAGGCGTTGCGGGGATGTAGATCTCGTCTCGCTGGGCTTCCCCGGCGTCTGCAACAGCGGGGAAGGCGGTGTTTTCGGCAGCGATGAGCTGGCCGCGTGCGTAAGCGATCAGGAGAGAGAAGCTGCCGTCGCGTTGGGCGCGCTGTGGCTCCCGCCGGTGGGAGATGTGACCGGCAAGGCCGAGAGAAAGTGCGTGAGCGCGCTCGTCAAGCGTTCGCTCAACGCTTTGACGAAGGGCCTGGCGGCTCGCCATGCCTGCGTACTCAGGCGTGATGCAGGCAAGACCGCCGCCGATGTCGATTGTAAGGGCGAGATCCATCCATACGGGAGCGGTACCGGAGACGGGCCTAGCGATCAGGCGCTCGAGCGGGCCTATGGTCGGCTGCTCTCCGCGGTGGCAGGCGCCTGCTCCGGAGCACAGACCGACCAGCTCGGCTATCAGGCCTGGTGCCCCGATGAGAGCGGTGGCACCTTCGACTCGCTGGACCTTCGCCGTTGTGCTCTGGGCATCGTACGCTCCGAGACACGCCGCGCTCTCGAACTTGCCCTACCGATTCCAGCCGTATGCGGCGACGGAGTAGTCACTCATCCCGAGGAATGCGACGGTGAGGCCGAGCCCGGCTGCGGGGCCGGTGAGAGCTGCCGGGACAACTGCCGCTGTTCGAACGCTTGTCCCGATCGCGCCGAGGTCACCATATTTGCCGGCTATGGAGCCTTGTGTGCGACGGACGACGAGTGTCCGCTAGGCGTGTGCGATCCGGCAACCGGCCGTTGCGTCAGCGCGACCGTGGCCGATTTCGGTTGGAAGGGGGCGGGGCACAATTCCGACCTGAATGATTTGGGGGTCATCAGTGGCTTCCTGGACTGCCCCGCGGGTGGTCCACCCTGCGGCGAGTGCGCGGTGACTGGCATCGACCCGTCAGATGGCCTGTGCCGCTGTGCAAACGACAACCGCGCCGTCTGCGACGAACCATTCGAAGCTGATGACGATGACTGCGGCGGTGCCGATTGCAAGTGCTACACAGGTGCCCCGGTTCCGTTGTCCTCGGGCGGCGTGCCGTTCTGTGTGCTCGGCAAGTTCTCGGAGGACGTCTCGGGCACCGTCGATGTCGATCTCGGCCAGGGCAAGATCGTGGCGAACCTCAGGGCGGAGGTCTTCATGGGGGTACTGGTCGTTCAACCCTGTCCCTACTGCGGCGGGACCTGCGAGAACGATTCCGAACGTGAGTGCGCTACCGAGCACGACTGCGGTGTGTGCTCTGGCGATGTCTCGAGGGAGTGTGGGACAGATATCGAGTGCGTGAATCCGCCGCCCGACGACGGCGTCTGCACCTACGCCGCCTGCAACGTGGACCCTGTCGCCAAAGATGGCCTGCGCGGCGGCCTGTGCATCGATGGACCCAACGACGGTATGGACTGTGACGTGCACAGCTACGCCAGATCCTTTCCCGCGCGCAGCGGAAAGGCTGGTGGTGCAGGTATGAGCCTCGACTGTTTCCCGAGTTTGGGCAAAGACGTGACACCGGGCGAGGGCTTGGCGGTTCAATCCACGCTCAGCACCGGCGTCTCAGAGCTCGAGGCCAACCTCGAGTGCAACGCGGCGCTTCCTGGCAAGATGTGTCCGTGCAAGATGTGCAGCAAGGACGCGAGCTATGGCTGTGCGTCTGACGCCGATTGCGCCTGGCAGGGCGGCGCCTGCGCGGCCGTGGTCAATACCGACTGCGACACCAACGCGGATTGTGGATCTGTAGACGGGGGTCGCTGTTTGGGCGGCATCTTCAGGTGCATGAATGCCTTCTCGGTCGAGTGTGCGACCAACGCTGACTGCGAAGGGCTGGACGGTGGCGAGTGCAGGGCGTCCGAGTGCAGCGCGACCTCTTTGCCGGGCATCCCGGGGGCGAGCCCGCTTCCCAACAACTGTACGGACGGAGAGTGTAACGATGTTGATGGGCAAGGCCTCCGCGGTGAGTGCGCCGGCGAGTTCGACGTCGACCGTTTCTGCGACGCGGTCGTCAAGGCCAACGGCGACGGAATTCTCAACTGTTTCTCCAATGGGGATTGTGCTCCCGGTGTGATTGGCATCGCCGGCGGTATCTGCCCGCTGGAGCAGAGACGTCCCTGCTTCCTCGACCCGATTGTCGCCGTGGGGGCACCCGACCCCGAATTCCCGGTGGTGAGCGCGACGTTTTGTGTCCCCCCGACTAGCGGCGCGGGCAAGAACATCGCCGTCGGCCTGCCTGGCCCCGGCCGGGTGGCGAGGCAGGTCCGCACCCGCCTCTTTTGCGCCAGCGACCCGGAGGTCAAGTACATCCCCGGCGAGGGCGGCTGCCCGCAGTAGCCTACGCCGGGTGAGGCGGTGGGCGGCTGCCCGCAGTAGCCCACACGGGCGAGCTGGCGGGCAGCGGCGACACATGCGGATAATTCTCTGGCCAGGATTGAGGCGCCAACGCTCCCATGGAATAAAAAGAGACCCAACCGACCTGCTGAGGTGCCGCTTTCCCGGGGCGGGGGAGCAGCGGTGGGCGCTCTGCGAGCGCTTCACGTAGAATAGGCTCTAGATGGCCATACTCGATAGGCTACGCAAGAAGCGGCCCGAGCCGCCTCCGCAGGGGGGTGGACCGACGCGGCCGATGCTCATCAGATGCACCCGATTGGGCTTCTCGCCGGCCTCGTACGCGGCCGCCGCGCGGGCGGCGGCCAGGATGTCTTCGGCTCGCATTGTCAGATACGGGCGGCGAAGCATGTGGGCCAAGGTCGTATCGGTCCATTCGGACCCAAGGTAGCGTGCA
>PIVZ01001156.1 GCA_003354045.1 bacterium | reverse complement strand
GGCGCCGGCATCTCCACGCCGGCCAGATCCAGCACCGTTGCGTAGACGCCCAACGTGGACACAGGAGTCGCCACCCGCGTGTTCGCAGAAACGCGCGGCGGGTAGCGTACCAGCAGCGGCACCCGCATGACCGGCTCGTGGACGGAGAATCCGTGACCGAAATCGCCCCACTCGCCGAGCAGCTCGCCATGGTCGGAGAGAACCACGAGGATGGTATCGTCGAGAGTCCCGGCCTGCTCCAGCGTTTCCACCACTCTGCCAAGTAGATAATCGGAGTAGAGGACGCCGGCGTCATACATCGCAATGGCAGGTTCGGTGATCGCACGGGTCGTGGCCGCATCGAGTGGACCCAGGAAGTTGGCGCCGAGCAACCGGGCGCTGTATCCGGCCAGCTCGCTCATCGGCATCGAGGTGAAACGGCGGAGGTAGTAGTCGGGGAGCTGATGGTAGGGAAAGTGCGCCTCGAGGAAGTTCAAGAACACGAAGGCCGGCCGGCCGCCCTCGGGTCTGCCCTTCACCCACTCCTCGAAATTGGCGGCGACGTTGCCGCCCCCCTTGTCCTCGGCAGCGAATCCCAAATGGTCGAGTAGGCGGTAGATGAAGGCGAAGCCGCGCTCGACGTCGGAGGTTCTCCACGCCTCGTCCGACCACGCGAATCCACGCGTCAGCCCCAAGGTGTCGCTTATCCATGCGTTGGCCGTGAATACGCGCGTATCGTAGCCGGCTCCCGCGAGCCCTTCGGCCAGCGTCGGCGCTTGTTTCCCCAGAAAGCGGTGCTCCGAGTGAGCCCCGTGACCGGACGGATACAACCCCGTGAACAACGAGGCGTGTGAGGGAAGCGACCAGGTGGACGGCGCGCTCGCG
>PIVZ01001155.1 GCA_003354045.1 bacterium | reverse complement strand
GGACGAGATCGAGCGCTACCTGGGACCGGAATCATGAACGTCTCGGCGTCTGCCGGGGCTTCCGGCGGTCGAGAGCGGCGCTGAGACCATGACGAGCGGATGGTGAGCTGGATGAGTGACTGGATGAGGGACTGGATGAATGCAGGGAGAAGAGTGCTGGCGCTCGTCGCCGGCGGCACCCTGGTAGCGGCGATCCTCGTCGCGGCGCTGGGTGTCGAGCAATCGACGGCGCAGATCCAGAAGGGGCGGCGATTCTCCGCCAAGGGCGACTGCACAAAATGCCACGAGATGAGCCAGTTCGACGCTCGCGTCATACACGAGCCGTTCGGCGACAAGGAATGCATGTCCTGCCACAAGCCGCACGGCCTGGTCGGCATGTTGCGGCTCAAGGAGGCGCGAGCCGAGCTCTGTTTCACCTGTCACGAGCGGTCCGACCTGGGGCTCGACAAGGCGGTGATCCATGGGCCGGCCGCGAACGGCGACTGCACGTCGTGCCATGACCCGCACGCCAGCGACAATCCCGGGATGCTGAAGGCGGCGGCCGGATCACTCTGCTTCACCTGCCACGATCAGGAGGAGTTCCAGCACCAGAATGTGCACCGGCCGCTGGAGGACGGTTGCTTCTCCTGCCACGCCGTACACGGCAGTGATCACGAACACCTGCTGCGACAGAGTCCGTCGGAGCTCTGCGCCAGCTGCCACCAGGTCGGTGAACCGGCCTTCGAGTCGGCGCACTTCGGCTATGCGCTCGGCGGTAGCGACTGCTCCATGTGTCATGCACCGCACACCTCGGACGCGAAGGCGTTGCTGACCCGGTCGATCCACAGCCCCGTTCCCGAGGGCGAGTGCGAGATCTGCCATCAG
>PIVZ01001154.1 GCA_003354045.1 bacterium | reverse complement strand
ACGGTGACGTTCGAGCAGACGGTGTGGACTCCGGCGGGGGCAGAGCCGGAGCTGTACGTGGAGGACTTCGAGGGGTGGGCGAGCGCTCCGGAGTATTGGAGCTTCATCACCGGCGGCTCCGGCACGGTGAGCGCGGTTACCAGCGACACGCCGCACGGGGGCACGCAGCATCTGAAGTTCGAGGCCAACCGCATCTCCCAATACGCCACGGTGGCAGTGAATCTGTTGAGCGTGGTGGGGCGCAACGACCTGTTCTTGGATTTCTGGAGCCGCGGATCATCCGGGGGCAACTTGTACGTGGATCTGAGCGATGACGGGACAAGCTTCCAGGAGGTGTGGTCCTCGGTGCTGCCGACCAGCTACACGCGCTACGCGCTGGATCTGGACGTGCTGGCGTTGGACGAAGAGATTGCGCTGGACAGCGAGGTCTACGTGCGCTTCCGCCACTACAACTCCTCCCACGGGCGCGAAGAAGGCTACCTGGACGACGTGCGTGTGACCGCGGGCATAGATCTGGAGGGACCGCAGGTGACGGGTCTCACCCCGACCACCATAGCCAGTGGTGGCGGGCCGCTCACGCAGGTGCAGGTGACGTTTAACGAAGCGATCGACCCGGCCAGCTTCACTGCCGATGACGTGGTGCTGAAGGACGCGCAGGGTGCGGCAATCGCGCCGGTCAGTGTGGTGGCGGTGGGCGGCAGCGGCAACACGCAGTTCGATCTGAGCTTCGCCGCCCAGAGTCTGCGCGGGCGCTACCGGCTGGCGATGGGTCCGCAGGTGACCGACACGGCGGGCAACCCGATGAACCAGGATGCCGACGCGGTCAGCGGGGAAGCCAGCGATGACGTATATAGCGCCACGGTGA
>PIVZ01001153.1 GCA_003354045.1 bacterium | reverse complement strand
GATGACGCCCAACGCGTCGCGAGGGCTCTTCGTGAGGCCGCCGAGGAGGCCGATTGGGTCGTCGTGACCGGTGGCCTCGGGCCCACGCCCGACGACGTAACACGCGAGGCCCTCGCCTCCGCGATGGACCAACCGCTCGAACTCCGCGACGACGCACTGGCCGGCATCCAGGCACTTTTCGACCGGTGGCAGAGGCCGATGGATGATGCCAACCGGGTCCAGGCGATGATTCCGTCCGGCTGTGACGTGATACCCAATCCGCGCGGGACGGCTCCGGGCATCATGACGCAGTTAGGCCCGGCTCGACTCTTCGCGCTTCCCGGCGTCCCGGCTGAGATGAAGGCGATGTTCAGCGCGAGCGTGGCGTCGCTGCTGCCCGGCGAGGAAGCCGGCGAGGCGATCGCTACCGGACGCCTGAACTGCTTCGGCATCAGCGAATCCAAGGTGGGAGAACTCCTGGCGGAACTCATGCACCGGTCACGCAATCCGCAGGTGGGCACGACAGCCACGGAAGGGACGATCTCGGTCAGGGTGGCAGCCCGCGGCGACACACCCGGCGCTGCCCGGCGCCTGCTCGAAGTGGACCTGGCGGAGGCCCGCGAGCGGATCGGGCGGCCCGTGTTCGGCGTGGATGACGAATCCCTTCAGGGGGCCGTGGCTGATCTTCTCCTAGAACAGGGCAAGACGGTGGCGACGGCAGAGTCCTGCTCCGGCGGGCTGCTGGCCAAGCGCCTCACCGATGTGCCGGGCAGCAGTGCCTTCTTTTACCGCGGCTACGTGACCTATTCGAATAAGGCCAAGAGCGAGCTGCTCGACGTGCCGGCTGGTTTGATCGAGGCTCACGGAGCCGTGAGCGAGTCGGTGGT
>PIVZ01001152.1 GCA_003354045.1 bacterium | reverse complement strand
CTTTGCCGCCGCATCGAACAGCGACCGAGCGAGCGAGATCGGGATGAGTTGATCGTCCTTTCCGTGCAGAAAGAGCTTCGGGCAGGTGATGTTCGGCACCTTGGCGATCGAATCGTATCGGTGCACCGTCAGCAGCGACGACGGCAGCAGCGGGTAGTGAACGCCGGCCACGTCGGCAAGCCGGGTGAAGGTCGACTCGACGATAAGGGCACGTGGCGTGTGGCGGCTTGCCAACTCGATCGCCACCGCGCCGCCGAGCGATCTTCCCATCACGACGATCCGCTCGGGCGGTATTGCTCGCTTGCCGGTCAGATAGGCCCATGCGGCCTCAGCGTCGGCGTAGGTGCCGTCCTCGCTCGGGCTTCCCTCGCTGAGGCCATATCCGCGGTAGTCGAAGATCAGCACGTCCAGACCTCGATGGTGCAGGGCCTGAATTGTGTGCAACCGGTCGGAGATGTTGCCGGCATTGCCGTGGCAGAAGATGACGCAGGCCTTGGCCTTCTCCGCAGGTACGAACCAGGCGGACAGCGCCACCCCGTCCCCGGTGGTCAGCGGAACCGCCTCATATTCAAGTCCGATGTCGGCGGGCGTGGCGTGGCAGCCTGGCTCGGGGAAGTAGATGAGGTGTTTCTGGAAGACCGCCACGGCGAGACAGGTGGTGACGTAGGCCGCAGCCGCGATGACGACCAGGCGTCGGGCCTTTCCGGCTAGCGTCGGACGCGGCTTTGGTGGCTCGGGTTCCATCCGAAGCTCCTTTTGGGTGTTCATGTCCTCGTGCCGCCGGGCCGTGCGTGGCAGCCCGCTCCGGGCGGCCTCGGGAGGCCGATTATAGAAGTATATCCCCGCTGCCGGTACCGCTAGCACCC
>PIVZ01001151.1 GCA_003354045.1 bacterium | reverse complement strand
ACTACACGGGAGTCAACGAGCACGTCGCCCAGCGCGCCGGCATGGCCTACAGCAACGACCTCTTCAACTGGTTCCGCTACTTCGGCAACCCGGTGTACACGCCCGGACCCTGGGCGGCCTGGGAGGAGAACACCTGGTCCAACTGTCGCGACCCGGAAGTGTTCAACGAGCCGGGAACCGACGACTACTACATGCTCAACACCGCGACCACGTCGAGCAACGAAGGCGCGATCAGCATGGCGCACAGCACGAACCTGGTGAGCTGGAGCGACATGGGCGCCTACTTCGTCAACGACAGTGCAAACGTGATGGAGAGCGTTCAGCTCCAGAAAGAGGACGGGGTCTACCACCTCTTCTTCACGGAGGCGGCGGTGCTCGGGACGAGCCACATGGCGAGCCCCTCCTTCACCGGCGGCTGGGACAAGAACACGCGCATCATCCTCGACGGCGGCAACGCCCCCGAGATCACAAGCCTCCCGGGCCAGACGCTGTTCAGCCGGCACGACGCCACCATCGATCCGCTCACCGGACCGCGCTACTTCTTCCGCTTCGACGAGATCGACCTGGACACACCGGACAATGAGCCGCAGGTAAACAGCCTGCAGGGACTCGACACCGACGTGTGGACGGTCATGTTCGGACACGCATTCGACAACCAGCCCACCTGGGGCGACAACCCCGGCCAGCGCGGCGATTCGAACGCGGGCCTGCAGGGCAACAGCTACATCGCCACCTACGAGGACTACCCCTCCCCCGTCAGCGGGAGCGAGGGAAACATCCAGTGCGAGTTCGGGACCGGCATGATGAGGAGCAGCACCTTCACGGTCACCGAGAACCGGATCAGCCTGCTCGTAGGCGGCGGAGAG
>PIVZ01001150.1 GCA_003354045.1 bacterium | reverse complement strand
GCAGGTCCTTCGTGCAGCCCGGCCCCTTGAGGTACTCGTACAGCCGCTCGTGGCCGCATCGCCACGCCTCGGGGTAGTCCCTCTCCAGACGTTCGCCGAAGTACTCCCGCACCAGGGGATGGGCGTCGAGCACGCCCGGTGCCTTATCGTCGGCTTTGGCAAGCAGACGGGCGCCGCGGAGGTTCATCAGGGCGACGTTCCAGTCCGTTTCACGAATGCCGGTCAGGCCGTCGGTCAGATCGGGGATCGGCTTTCCGGTACGCAGGGCGTCGATGCAGCCGGCCTCGGCGGGGCGGTTGAACAGGCCGAGCATCCGCAGGATCGAGAGCTCCGCGTTGCGGCCGTGCTCGGTGAACCACTTTTCGTACGACTCCATCACCTTGCGGGCGTGGCCGCCGTGCACCTTGTCGGCGTCGACGAGGCTGATCTCATTGCGTTTCCGAATGTCGCCGCCACACGCTTGCACGAGGTAGGTCCCCAGCAGCGTGAGGGCCAGGGCGTGGTTGCCGAACTCCTTGGATGCCTCCCGCATTTCCGCGATTGGTCCCGTGACGCCGAGTTTCCTCAGGAGATTCGCGCCGGCTTCGATCGGCAGGTCTTCGAGGGCCTGCTGGGCCGCTCCACCGCCGGCGAATCGGTCGAGGTCCGCGACGTGTTCGCGCGTCGTTACGACGCACAGGCCCGGGTTTTGCGCGGCCAACTCGCGAAGTAGGGCCTGCAGACCCGGGTCGGTTACGCGGCCTGCGTTCGGCCCCGGCGGGAACTGGAGCGGCTCCATCCCGTCGAGGATCAGCAGTGTCCGTTCTTGACGGATGAGTTCCGCCAGCCGCTCACCTCTGGCCCAGGCTGAGCCCTTCGTTGGGTCG
>PIVZ01001149.1 GCA_003354045.1 bacterium | reverse complement strand
AGTAGTCCATCACACCGACGAAGCCGACGGTAGCCGGATGCGGCGCGCCACGGCGCATCCGCAGGGAAGGCAGATGGACACCGTTGCCGATAACATGCACTGTTGGGACACCCTGAGCGGCTCGATCGGAACTCAGCCCGCCGGCCTCCGCGTCGGTGATCAGCAGTGTGGCATCGAACGCGCCGACCCACTCATGTTCGAGGACCGCGAGGCGTTTGGCTTCGGTGTGGTAGAGCCAGCTCGCCGGCGGCATGGATGCATCGGCGTAGTCGGCCCACTTGAGGCTGTCCAGATCGCACAGGTCGAGTACACGGCGCGGCGCGGCGATTTTCAGGGCGTACGGTGCCATGCTCGACGAGAAGGCCACGACTACGTCGAAGTCGGTTTCGCGGCTCCATCGCTCGAGTGTTTCGTCCATAGGGCCGCTGCGATAGAAGGACTCGGTCACGGTAGAGCCGAGCGTAAGTCCGGCGAG
Source organism: bacterium (assembly GCA_003354045.1). Lineage (GTDB taxonomy): Bacteria > Desulfobacterota > Binatia > UBA1149 > CAITLU01 > PIVZ01. Next base: position 392 of record PIVZ01001149.1, on the reverse strand, counting down.
TCCGCGCAACTTGGCACACGTCCTATCCAGCGGGATCGCGGCCACTTGCTTGCAGTAGTCCTTCAGCGGCTCGGCGTATTGGGCGTCCGCGGGCGTATCGACGAAGCAGGCGCACCACACGTCGTGTCTTTCGGCGAGGTGTTCGATCTGCCTGAACGCGCGGAGCTTGTCGCCCTTGTTGGGCGGATACGGAATACGGTGAGCCAGATAGAGGATCTTCATTCGCTTATCCAGGTATGTGTCTTGCAAGGTGCGCACCGAGCGGTCTGGTCATGCAGAGCGGCAAGTGGGTCCAGAGGCGGCGCGCGAGCATGTACTTCGGATTGCTCGGCGAGAGGTTCGGCGCCTGGCTACCCGAGACGGTGTAGAGCTGGTAGCCGAGCGGTCGCGGC
>PIVZ01000040.1 GCA_003354045.1 bacterium | reverse complement strand
TTCGGTCGGCAACGTGGAGTGCCCGCTTTGCGTCTGTGACGTGAACACTTCGCTCGATGTCCTGGCCGACGACGCCCTGCGCACCCTGCTCTTCGCGATCGGATTGGTAGACGAGTTAGTCTGCCCTGAGGGAGGCCAGATCCCGAACTGAAGCGCGGACTCGAACTGGAAGAAGAGATAGGCCTCTTTCCGACCGGGAAAGAGGCCTATTTTTTCATAGATTCTGGGCGCCCTTGCCTTCGAGCGGCTCCAAGGTGATATCGAAGCGGTCCTGGTAGGCAGCGTAACGCCGGCGCTCGGCTTCGACGTCGAGTCCCGTCTCGGCCAGTGAATAGGTGTGGGCGCCGTGCTTGTCTCTCGGGTTGCCGCTTACATAATCTCGCATCCGCGCTTCGGCCTCCGCGCCGAGATCAAGGCCGAAGTGGTGGTAGATGCGACGCACCATATCGACCTCGGCGCCGATGAACTCCGAGAAGTGCATGTCGAAGATGCGCTCGGCAGGAATCTCGCGGCGTTCGCGCGCTTCCATCGCCTGCCCGAGCCCGTCAGCAAGCAGTTCGGTCCAGTCCGTTGCTATTTGCGCAGGGTCGATGCTGTCGCTGGCCATGCTGCGAAGCAGCGACACGAGGCTGGTAAGCGATGCGATGACCTTCAAGGGGTCGCGGTGGGTCTGCACTATGCGTGCATCCGGATATGTGTCGAGCAGCGTGTCGAGAGACCACAGGTGCGCCGGCGACTTGAGCACCCAGCGGTCGGCCGGACAGCGCCACTGCAGGTACTGAAGCTGCCGCTTGTGGGAGGCATAAACGGGCCCCATGTCGATCGTGTCCAGCCAGGCCTGGTAGCCGCGAACGTTGTAGGTCGTATGAAAGAGCACCGCGGCGAAATCGTGGGAGGTGAGCACCACGCATTCCTGCGGTAGGCGCGCACCCATTCGGTGCATTTGCTTGAAGCCCGGGATGATCTTGTCCACGCCTGCCAGGTGCTCGTCCACCTCGGCAATGCGCGGGTCGCTCTCGTAGGTCGCCCGCTCAGGGGGCGGCCACGGGCACATCGCCTCCCAGCTCATCAGTACCCGGTTGTCCGGATCGAGAGCCATCAGCTCGTGCAAGATGGTGGTGCCGGTTCGCGGCAGGCCGATTATGAAGATAGGCCTGCGTATCTCGCCTTCCTCGATCTGCGGACTGCGGCGTAGGGTATCGGTAATGCGCAGACGGTTCTCCAGCAGCCGGGTCACGTCCGCGCGCGCAATCATCCGTCCGAGCGCCGAGAGCTCGGCCTCACCCTCGAGAGAATCGAGCAAGCGCCGCAGCCCCTCGCGAAACTCGTCGCCGCCGAAGTCATGAAGCCCGGTGCTGCGGGTCGCCCGCGCGATCAGCGCGTTTTCGTCGAGAGAGAGAAGCGGCAGGCCCAGCGAGCGCAGCGCGGCGCCCACGCGGTTCAAGATTCGAACTGAAAGAGAGCGCTCGAAAGCCATCACCGGCCAGCCGTCAAGTCGTCAAGCTGTCGAGCTCTGCAAGCGCCTCGCTCGGGTCGGCGGCGACGAGAATGCCCCGTATGCCGAGACGAACCGCCGCATTGATGTTGCCCTCGAAGTCGTCGAGAAGAACCGCACGCTCGGGAGGAACATCGCCAAGCAGGGCAAGTGTGTGGCGAAAAATTTTGGGGTCCGGCTTGCGCATGCCGACGAAGCTCGAATCCACCACCACGTCGAAGAGCTCATCAAAAGGAAGCTCCTTCCACCACCAGTCGCGAAACTCCCGAGCGTTGTTGGTAATGAGCGCAGTACGATACCCGTCCTCGCGCAGCCTCCTTACCCTCTGCACCACCGGCTCACGCATGTTCGCATCGGTGCCGATGGCGCTCAGTACGCGATAGAGATCGACATCGAGCCCTTCTTCGGCCCCGAGTGCAAGGATCTCCTCGTGCGCTTTATCGAGGGTGATCTCGCCACGCTCGAGCCGGTGCCAGGGATGGTCGGTGTCTTCGTGGTAAGGTCCGAAGACGATCTCCATCACATGGCCGGGCTCGGCGCCGAGCTCGGCTCCGAAGCTCTCGGCCGCGCTGAAGGGCGACTCGGTAAAGACTCCGCCCAAGTCGAAAAGCACGGCATCTACGGTTCGATTCATTCGGTCTTCCCTGCCCCCATCATGGTTCCTCGAGTCTGCGCAACCGCTGTCGTCCCCTGCTCTCTTCCGGCATACTCCTGCCCCAAGAGGGAGGGCCCGACTCCGGACACCGCGGAGGCATGATCTCGTCCGAGGCTTCGTGCCAATGCAAGCGCGGCCCGGCGGTCGCCGCGGGTTCTGCTCAGTGAACCAGCGAGAGCGGGATCCTCACAGGAGATCTGACGAATGACTTTCAGTGGACAGGCGGCGATCGTGGGGATTGCCGAGACCGATTACGTGAAGGGGTCGGACAAGCTACCGGTGGAGCTCATGCTGGATGCGGCGCGAGCGGCGGTCGTCGATGCGGGACTTACGATGGACGACATCGACGGGCTGCTGCCACCGCCCTGGTACACGACGGCCGAAGAGCTGGCCCCGAACCTCGGGATCGAGGACCTGCACTATGCAACGATCACGGCAATGGGCGGCGCCGGCCCGACGGCATCCTTGCAGACGGCAGCCGCGGCCGTGGCCGCCGGCCTGGCTACCAACGTTCTCGTGGTCGTGGGCTGGAACGGCTACTCCTTCCTACGTCCCCGCCCCGAGCTTCCGAAGCCGCGCCATGGAGTAGCGGTCACATCGGCACTCGACGCGCTGCTGGATTTCGTGATGCCGCACGGCGCGATGGCGCCGGCTCAGTTCTACTCGCTGATCTGCATGCGACACAAGCGCCTCTACGGCATCGAGGACACGGATACCGGAACGGTCGCCGTGACCATGCGCAAGCACGCCCAGCTCAACGACAAGGCTCTGATGAAGGGCAAGCCGATGACGATGGACGACTACCTGGCAAGCCCGTGGGTGAGCGAACCAATGAGGCTTCTCGACTGCTGTGTCGAGACCGATTGCGCCGCCGCAGTTGTGGTTACGACCAGCGAACGCGCCCGTGACCTGCGCCACCCGGTCGTCAAGATCCTCGGTGCGGCCGAAGGCCACCCCTACCCCGCCGACGACATCGCCAGCCGCGAGGACCCTTTCAAGATCGGGCTGAGCTACGCAGCCCCACGCGCTCTTGCCCAAGCCGGAGTGCGCGCAAACGAAGTAGATTTCTTGGAGATCTACGACTGCTTCACCTACGTCGTGCTGCTGCAGCTCGAGGCTCTCGGACTCTGTGAGCGCGGCGGTGCCGGCGAGTTCGTGCGCGGGGGGCGCATAGAGCTGGGAGGCGAGCTGCCGATGAACACCCACGGCGGCCTGCTCTCGCAAGGGCACGCCTGGGGGCTGAATCACGTGCTGGAGGCCACCCGCCAGCTCCGCCACGAAGCCGGCGCGGCTCAGGTCGAAGACGCCGAGCTCGGGCTGGTGACCGGCTGGGGCGACTTCGGCGACGGCAGCATCGTCATCCTCGGGAGAGACGCATGAGCGAAGAGTCCGGCTATCCGTTACCCGCGCCCGCTCCCGAAGGGCTAAATGCTGAATGGTACGAGTTTGTTGCCGGCGGTGAGTTGAGATTCCAGCGCTGCGACGACTGCGGCAAGTGGCGCCACCCGCCGCGCGTTCTGTGCGCCGCCTGCGGGTCCGACCACTGGACATGGACCGCCTCTACCGGCAAGGGCGCGATCTACTCGTGGACCGTCACGCACCGGCCGCTACACCCGATGTTCGCCGAAGTGGTCCCTTACGCAGTAGTAGTGGTCGAAATGGAAGAAGGTGTGCGCATAATCTGCTCGGTCAGAGAGATCGCCAACGAAGACCTCTCGCTTGATCTGCCGGTGAGCATCGGAATCGCACCCGTAAGCGACACCGTCGGCCTGCCCTACGCGTTGCCGGCCTGACTCGCGCGCGTCAAGGGGTGGGAATCGGGGACTTCGCCGACTTGACTCGCAGCGGCCAGGTCGTTGGCGTGCGAAGTGTGGCCGGCGGCGCTCAGTGATCAAGGTAGGTGGACATGTAGGCGTTGAGCTGCCGCTTGCTTTCAGTGAGAATCCGCTCCGGGTTACCGCTGGCGAAACCAAAAGCAACCAGAGATGTCGCGGCTTCGATGCCGGTTCGAGCGATCACGTAGGCCTCTTCCAGCCCCGACACTTTGTCGCCGCCCAACGCGACGATCCTCTCGGCCAGCACCTGCGCGGCGCGGCGCTTCTCACCCTTGATGATGTCGTCGAGCGGCTTCGAATAGCCGGCTCCCCTGCGTAGCTCTAGATAGCCGGGGTGGCGCCAGTAGGTCTTGGCCAGCGCATCAACCATCGCCGTGTTGGCTGCGCGCCATGAGAGATTTTCCTCGACGGCGAGGCTCAGCTCTTCGAAGACCTCCTCGAGCATACGCTGCGTCGATCGCTGGAGCAGTTCGATGAGAACCGCCTCGATGTTGGTGAAATAGTGGTAGACGACGCCGACCGGCACCCCGGCCCGCTCGGCAACTCGCGTCGTCGTCAGTGAATTGATGTCCCCCTCGGCAAGAAGGTTGTCGGCGGCCTCGAGAATGTCACTGATGCGCTTTTTCGCTCGTTTCTGAGTCGGCCTTCTTCTTAGACCTAAGTCGCTGATTTTAGGGTCTTTTTGCCGATCGGCCATGGCCCTCAGTATACACCACCCGGCCATTATCGCTACATAAACCTGAATATTTTTCAATTTTCCTTGACTGCTACCGCGCTGGTGAGGTATCACCGAATTGGTCCTTGGTGGCCTCCAGGCAAGGCCAGCCACGCCAGATCGTAGGGTGTGGTGAGGAGGGGATAGAGGAAGCCACCGCCAGGTCCAACCCGGAGCGCAGGGGATTCGGGCAGGAAGAATAGGGAACAACAAAGGGGCGACAGCCATGAACAACCATCAATCTATTCGCAGCCGCAGCGCCTTGCTGCCACTCATCTGTCTTCTTCTCGTCAGTGCGGGGCCGGCCATGGCCGACGTCGAGCCGGGCGATCTCATCACCAAGCACAACGTGGAGAAGGTCGACGGGCTGATCTCGCCCGGCGTAAAGTGGGCCATCTCCAACGGAATGGAGCTCGACATCGTACCCTACCAGCGCATCCGGCTACCACGCGCCTTCCAGGAGGCGACCGAGCAATACTCGGACCAGGCCGAGATCAACGAGCACAACGAGCTCGTCAACTGGGTCGCCGGCTGGCCGTTTCCGATCATCGATCCGAGCGATCCACAGGCCGCCGCCAAGATCATGTACAATCGCGAGCGGACCCACTACTTCAGCGACGACCTGAACCTGCACCTGGTGGATGCCGACACCGGTTCTCTCTACGTGGACGCCGAAGGCAACCGTAGCTACAACATCGAGCGCCACTTCGTCCCCGACTGGCTGCGCATGCTGCAGTACCAGGGCAGGCTTCACCACGAGCCAACGCCGATCTTCAACGACAACGCCGATTCGACCTTCCGCAAGTCCGGGCTCTACCCGTTACTCGAGCCTTTCGACCTGAAGGGCGTGGGCGGCATCAGCTACCGCTACCTCGACCAAAGCCGCCAAGACGACACCTGGCTCTATCTGCCGGCGGTGCGGCGCGTGCGCCGTATGTCCACGGCACAACGCAGCGACGCGCTGTTCGGCCAAGACATCGACGTGGACAGCTACGGCGGCTACGCCGGTCAGACGGCCTGGTTCGAGTGGAAGCTCCTCGGCCAGAAGCCGATGCTCGCATCGCTTCACGGCGAGAACCTCCCGCCCAAACCGTGCACGGCCGACGGTGGCATGACGTTTTGCGAGGTCTGGGAGGCGCGGCCCGACGTCTATGTGATCGAGGGCACGCCGAAGATGAGCAACTACGCCTATTCCAAGCGCTTGATCTTCATCGACAAGGAGACCAACTTCGTCGTCTACTCGGATCTATACGACCAGGCAGGCGAGCTATGGAAGGTCGTGATGCAGAGCATCCGCACCTCGACCAAGCCCAACCCGAATGCCGACTACGAGTACGCCGAGCCGCGCATGTTCATCTACGCATTCAGCGTGATCGACATGCAGCTCATGCACGGCACCCGCGCGTCGATTCCCGGCATGGCCTTTCCCGACGAGCCGGGTTGGTACGTGGACGTCGGCAACGACGGCCCGGGCGCGGTCACCGAGGACTGGTTCACCGTTGCGGGTCTGATCACGGCCGGCCGCTAGGTCGTAGCAACTCACGACCGGCACGGCGGCGAGGCATGCACGCCGGGATCGCGTGGAGCGAATTCCGGCCTCGGCTACCTCCGTCGTCGATCAAGACGCGGCCGGGCGTGGAAACCACTCATCGAACCGCATCAGTATGGAAAGGTCTCCCGTGGCCTTGTAGCTCTGGCGTTGAAACGCCTGTGCCCCATCGAGCTCGCCGCGGGCGATGGCCAGCCAAACGTCATCCGGGGTGTCGATGGTGAGATTCGGCGACGACGTCGTGCCCTCGAAACCCTCGCAGACACCTCCGGAAACCTTCAAGTAGTAGTCGGCCGCATCGGCGCCGCTTACGCGGAACTGGATCGTCGCCTCCGCGTCCTTACCGGCCTCGCGGTCGAAGGTCATCGTCATTCCCATTATTGCGGTCTCGACCGTCTGTGGCGGCGAGATCGGCACCAGCTTCATGTACAGCGGCGGCATCCAGAACTGCGACGGGATCCCGGCGACGAAGATCAGAAGGTTCGGATAGACCACCGAGTAGTAGAAATTGTGAGGCTCCCAGGCCGCGAGCCCGGCAGCCGTGAAGAAGATCACCGCAAAGTAGGCTGTGATGATCTTGTTGATCGAAGAGAACTCGGGCGTACCCAGCTGCCACTTCGGGGTGGTTCGCCTGGCAAAATGCATGGTGAATGTCTCGAACCCGAGTAGCGGAGGCAGCGCGGCGACCAATCCGAGCGTCGTGAACAGGACGGAGCCCGAGTAGCTCGCGAACAGGGAGAGCACCGCCTCCGAGCCTGCGTAGACGCCGGCAGTCCCGATCGCGAACATCGGCCACAGACCGAAATCGAAGTGTTTGAGAAGGCCACGGCTGCGCGCGATCAACACGTAGATCGTCATCACCGCCAGGGCGACGGGCAGCGCCCTGAATACCCCTTCTTCGCGAGTGCCGGCGCTCTCGAGCAACCCGAAGTACAAGAACACCGCCCCGAAGCTGCCGACGTGGACGAAGAAGGCATCTCCTCTCTGGGCAGGCCGCGAGGCCACAGTTCCCGTCTCGTTGTTTCCCGCCATGGATCTCCTCCAATCGCTCGCCGCCGCAGCGCCAGTCTCGGGCAATCGCCGGCTGCGAGGTATTCCGTCGATGTGCCGCGGACGCCGCCCCGAGCGAGCGACATCCGCGACGATCACCTTTATCCCGTCGCCGGCATCCGGCCTTCCATGTCCTCGAAGATCAGGCCGGCCGTGTTGTAGCCCGACATCATCGTGCCGGTGAAACCGGCGGCAGGGAAGGTCCACGCTCCGGCCAGGTAGAGACCGGGCACCGACGTGCGCGGCTGCGGCCTGAGGATGCTGTGACTCGTGGGTGTCAAGGCGTATCCGTAGATCGAGCCCAAGGGGTTGCCGGTGTAGCGCTGCATTGTGCGAGGCGTGCCCACGTCGCAGATCTCGACCCTGTCGCGTGCGTCTGGGATGGCCTCTGCGAGCCGGTCGAGGAAGTACTCTTTCAGCTCGCCCTTCTGCTCTGCGTAGCTCTCGTCGTCGATCTCGGTCCACAGGCGCCCATCGGTGATGGTGGCCACGTGAACAATGGAACGTCCGGGCGGCTGGTGGCCGGGATCGGCCAGGTTGTGGTTACCCAGCAGCCAGCCACAGCTTCGGTAGTCGCCACGCAGGACAGCTTCCCACTCAGCCTCGAAGTCGTAGGTCTGGTTATAGAAAGCGCCGCGATCGCGCAGGCCGAGCTCGGAGGCATCGCCGCGCAATCCGATGTAGGCCTGGTGAATGGAGCAGGCCACCGGCAGCGAATCAACCACCTCGACGTCGGTTGCGCCGAGCTCGGGTTGGTCGAGCAATTTGTGGAAGGTAAGCGGCGCCGCCGCATTGCTCACGACAGCCGGCGCCCTGAACGTGCCGCGCTTGGCCGTCTCGACGGCGGTGGCGCGCCCCGCCTCCGTGACTATCTGCGTGACCTCGGTGTTGAGAAGAACCTTGCCGCCGTTCTCTTCGATCATGCCGACGAAGGCATTCGATAACGACTGTCCTCCGCCCTTGATATAGAAGCAGCCGCCGTGGTGGTAGCTGTTCCACATCATCGAGTAGGTAAACGCACACAGATTCGAGGGCACCATGCCGATGTAGCCCCACAGTGTGGCGAAGATGGCCTCGACGCGTTCGTCCTTGATGTGGGCGTTCATGAAATCCTGCAGCGATAGGCCCATCGTCGCCATGGCCTCCGGGGAAGGGTCACCGCCGTCGCCCGCATCGATCTTCTTCATGGTGGCAAAAAGGTCGGCCACACCACGGGCGTGCTCGGGATAAGTCTCACAAAGCAGCGCCTCGTAGGCATCGGCGTCGGCAGGAATCTGCAGATCATGGGCGGGGCCGACCGTGCGAAACGCCGTGTCGAAACGGTTCAGCTCGATGCGCTCGAGCACGCCGAGCTCGGTGAGCATGCCGTGCATGGAACGTCCGGGAATCAAGTTACCGGTCTGATGAAGCGCCACGTCGAAGTCGTAGACGACGTCGGTGCCTTTTACCTTGCGCAGGAAGTGGTGGGCGTAGCCGCCGGCAACCACGTGCTGCTCCAGCACCAGCACTCGCAAGCCGGCTCTGGAAAGCCTGGTCGCGGCGGACAACCCGCCGAGGCCCGAGCCTATTACGATCACGTCCCAGTTCGTCTCTATCTGTGTCATGGGTGAACCTCCTCAGTGGAAATTGCTCCGGCGGGCCGCGCAAACGGCGCCAGCCTCGCGTACGTCTGAAAACAACTTCGCACGCCGTCTAACCTCGCCCGACCGTCGCTTTCGCCTCGGGCTCAGGCAGTGATTCCAAAGTCTCGATCGTCTCGTCGCACCACTCGATCATGGCTGCGCGCTCACGCTGCCCGTAGCGCAAGGTCATCAACCAGTACGGAAGCTCGGGCTCGTCCGGACAGTCTGCGATCAGCTGTTCGTATATCTCACCGTAGTGCGCGAGATCGCGCTCGAGGTGCTCACGATAGGCCTGTATCTGCCGGCGGACGGTTGCGTGATCGACGCGGCGACCGAAGAACAGTTTGAGCAACAACTCGTGCCTGATGCGCGGGGGCTCAGTCTCTTCGCCGAGCCAGCGGGAGAGCGCTTCACGGCCCTTGTCCGTGATGGCATAGACATTGCGCGCCCTTCCCCCCGACGTGGCATCCGCCGTCTTCTCGACCAGTCCCTGTTCGTCGAGCTTCTTGAGGATCGGATAGATCTGCCCGAAGCTCTCCTTCCAGAAATTGTCGATGCTCGCCTCGACCATCTTCTTGATGTCGTAGCCCGACATCGGGGAATACGAGAGAAAGCCGAGCACGGCGTATCTGGTCCGGTTTGGTATGGGCATATTTGGCAGTCGGCCCACCAGTAGCGGCGGCCGAGCCTCGATATATCAATTAGATATATCGACTAGATACATCAGGAAGATACATCTTGTCAAGAGATTTTTTCGGTCCCGGACGTTGGTTGGCCGCAATCGGCCAGGCGACCGATGTGGCGGGGCTCGAGGTAACCCTCGCGCGCCAGCCATCGCAGGCTATCGGCCATGGTTTCGGTGGCCTCGCGGAAACTCATCCCCAGCTCTTCGGTGGTGCGCGAGCTGTCTACCGACGGCCACTCGGTCGCGTAGCTCATGGTCTCGGCCGTGAGCGCGAACGGGAGTTCTACGGGCACGACACTCCTCACGCCGTCCAAGACGCGACCGCAGGCCCGCAGCACGATCCCCGGCGCGGGGACGGTGCGCACCTCGAGACCCGTCAGCTCGCGCAGCATGGCAATCAGTTCGGACCAGCTAAGCGAATTCCCGCCCGCAGCGTAGCGACCCGGGCGGCGGCCCGACTCGAGCAACGCCACGTGGATGTCGGCAAGGTCGCGGACATCCACCACGCTGCAACCGCTGGAGGTAAGCGGAACGAAGCCCTTCATGAAGGTCACCAGCGCATCGTGCATCTCGCTCGGCCCGGGACCGCCGGGACCCAGGATAGAGGCAGAATACGTGGTCATGATGGGGGCGCCTCGTTCTTGCAGGGAGCGCACCAGCAGCTCGCAGGCGGCCTTGGAGCGCCCGTAAACCGTGCCCGACTTTGCCACCGGCGAGTCGCCCGTTATCGGCGGTGCGATCCGGTTGAACAGTGCCGTGACGCTGGAAACGTAGACAATCCGCTCGATGCCGAGGCGGCATGCTCCCTCGACGACAGTCTCCACCCCACGCACGTTGATCGCGTGGATTTCCTCGGCTCGATGCGCCTCCAAGGAAACCTCGGCGGCTGCGTGAACGACAGCGTCGCAGCCGTCGAAGGCCCGGCTTACCGAGGCCTGATCGGTGATATCACCCACGAGGTAGTCTTCGATGACGACCCCGCGCGGGCCGAAGACCCTGCCAACTTTGGCCGCGTCGCGTACCAATAGCCTTACGTCGTGACCGGCCTCCAGGAGGGCCGTTACCGTATACGACCCGACGAAGCCGGTGCCGCCTGTCACCATTACCTTCACGGAGCTTGCTCTATCCTCGATCGCGACACCGAGAGGAAAGGCGATACTCGGGAAAAACGGCAAGCGCAATGCCCGTGAGTAGATCGCGCCTGGGCGCTGTTCGACTCAGGCGAGCTTGGCCAGAGTGTGAGCTGCCCCACTTTTCGTCGTCTACATCTCGGCGCCGCCGAGTTCCTCCTTCGATATTTGCTCGCCAAGCGCCATCTGCACCAACGGCGGCGCAGCAGAAAACAGCGCGGATTTGCGCCCGAAGCCCCATGTTGTTGACTGCCGGCGCGCAAGGTCCGATAATCGCTTGATCGTAGGGGGAACCCCGCCGAGCCAAGAGCGGGTGTGCGCGAGATCTCTTGATGCCTGAACAGCGTTCCGCCACTCCAGAAATTCCCGAAGAGTTGCAGCGTGTAAACGAGCGGCTGCTGGTGCGGATGCTGCGCTGGTGTCTGTCGATCATAGTGGTGACCATCTGCGTGGTCGCGGCCACAGAGCTCACGGTGCAGGGCCCCAAGTACCCGACCCTGTTCATCCTCGGTCTCACTCAGGTGGTCATCGTTCTGGTGGTGCTGCAGATGCTGCGCCGGCCGCAGACAAGGCGATGGATCGTCCCTATCGGCGTCGGCGTGATCGCAGTCGTCTATCTGAGCATCGCCTCGGCCGACGTCATTGCGGGCGGCGGACCGACCACTGCGCTGATGATTTGCGCGATTGCAATCGGAACCTCGGCGCTGCTCCCGTGGGGCTTCAGGCCGCAGCTCTTCACGGTATCCGTTGCCGGCATTGCGCTACTCGCCAATGTCTCCTTCTTCGCCAGCGGCATACTGAGCGAAGGCTACGCGCTCGGCAGCGTCGTGGCGATAGCGGTGGTGCTGCTGTGTTCCGTCGCGATCGCCGGACGGCTGCAACACTTCCGCGAGAAGAGCATGCTCGAGCATCTCCGGCTGGTGGACGCAGAAGACCGCCTTCGCTGCCTCAGCGAGGAACTCGAGGATCGTGTGTCCGATCGCACTGCCGAGCTCGAGACCGCCAACCGCGAGCTGGAAAGCTTCAGCTACGCCGTCTCGCACGACCTGCGTGCGCCGCTGCGCACCGTGAGCGGGTTCGCCGAGGCGTTGATGGAAGACTACGCGGACCAGCTCGACCGTGAGGGCCTGCGCCATGTGGAGCGGGTGAGAGCGGCGACCGAACGGATGCGCGAGCTGGTTGACGGCCTGCTCGAGCTCTCGCGTCTGTCACGAGCCGAGATCGAGCGAACGTCGGTGGACCTGACCCGGCTGGCCAAGGACGTCGTGGAGGAGCTCACGCAGGAATCGCCGAACCACGAGGTAGACTGCATCATCGCCGAAGACATGAACGCCGCAGGAGATCCGCGCATGCTGCGCGTGCTGATAACCAATCTGCTCGGCAATAGCTGGAAATACACCGAGCCGACGCCCGAGCCGCACGTAGAGTTCGGCACCTCGGAGTACGGTGGCCAGACTGTCTACTTCGTCAACGATAACGGCGTCGGATTCGACGCCAAGGAGCGCGACAAGCTCTTCGTCGCCTTCGAGCGCCTCAGCGGCGATTACAAGATGGAAGGCAGCGGAATCGGCCTGGCAACCGCGGCGCGGATCATCGATCGCCACGGTGGGCGCATCTGGGCGGAAGGCACGCCCGGCGAAGGCGCGACGTTCTACTTCACGCTGAACCCCGCGACTCCCTGAACCGAGGCTCCATCAGTCCATGCCGCGGCTTTCCGCGGCTCTGATCCAGGCACTGGTTACCGACGCAACTCCGAAGTCCTTCCCCGTACCCCGCAATGTCGTGTCAGTCGCTCACTCGTGCGCCGACGGACGGTTCATACCAGATCGGTGAAGTCCAGGCGCGCTCCTGGATGACGCGCGGGTGCGCCGGGTCACAGCAGGCCTCGAGCTCCGGCGGCACCGAGCTACGATCCGCGCAATCGACGTCATTCGCGTTGCATACCCAGGTTGACCAGCGGCAGCTCGGGTTCTCGACGATGCGGGCGTAGTAGAGGGCCCTCTCGGCAGGATCGAAGTCCGGGTCCCGCCAGACTCGGCACAGACTGTCGAAGCCTTCGCCACGAGGCTCGCAGGTGCGAAGATCGACGCCGGCGCCGTTGTCGGCATCACCTTTGATGTCGTAGACGCGTTCTCTGGCAGCGCCTTCTTCGAGCCAGGCTTTGACGACTTGAATACGCTGGAGCTGCCTCCCCGGCCTCGCGTCTGTGCCCGGGTCCTTGAGCGCCCACAGGGCGAACGTGGGCGCCACAGCGGCTGCCTGCGGCAGGCGTTCGGGCAGGTCTCCGCCCATGGGAACACCGCCCGCGTAGCCGCGCTCCACGAAGTCGTTGCCGGCGCACATGTCTTCCGGATAATCCCAGCCGCCGAAGAAGCGCACCACCATGCGCGGGCCACTGGTTCCGTAGGCCTCACGGCGGCGCATGGCCTCGAAGAGCGCCTCACGCGAGTTCTCCTCGGCCCACAAGACGGCAAGCCCGCCCGGGTTGAGCTCGAAATCGTCGGGGAGCACGGGAACCACGAGGCGCGATACGTCGCCGCCGGCACCGTGGCCGGGGTAATCGCGTTCATCGACCAGCCCCGGCGTGCCGAGGTGGGTATCGGTCGAGCCGATCAGTCCGAGCTTGAAGGGGTTCACGCCCAGCTTCTCTTCCTGTACGAGCCCTTGGGCAAGTATCTCGCGGGCGTAGACCATCGGCGGTGGCGCGTCCCAGCGGGAAGGAAAGTTGCGCTGGTCCATCTTCGCGTACGGGAGCTTCTCGAAGCCGCATAATTCGTCTTCCGAGGAGGCGTCGAAGCGGCACTCGGAGTCGCCCTTGTGCTGCATTACTTCCAGGAGAGGCTCGAGGCCGGCGCGGCGCAGGGCATCGCCTCTCGTCATGGGTGCTCCGTCCCCCGTCTCCGTCCCGAACAGCATGCCGCCGCTCAGGTTGGAATTGTGCGGAATCGTCAATACATCGCAGCCGTTGTCGAGGTCGAGGCAATCCTCGTGCAGGCGCTTCCACAGACCTTCCGGCTCGCTCTCATCCAGGTAGCCGGTCGGACGTGGGGGGACGATCTCGTTGCGGAAGATGACGTTGCGGTGGATCATGTTGCCGTCGGGGCCACCGCTCCATTCGTAGCCGACGAAGGTCGTGAACGAGCACGCGGCGCTACGGTCGTAGAACTCCTCGGCCGCCTCCTGGATCTTCCGCCATGGGATCCTGGCCGCCTCCGTGCAGTTGCTTCCGTCGTCCCCGCAAAAACCGTAGCGCACAGGATCGCTGACGTTGAAGGCGCGGCTGTTTACGACGAAGTAGGCGAGCAACGGCCAGCGTCTGTAGATTCTGCATACCAAGGAATCGTGGCCCGGGTATCCCGGCGTTTGGCAGATGTGGAGTTCGCCGAGCAAGCCCGCATGGTCGGTTACGATGCTGAAGTCGAGCGGTCTGGCCAGCCTGGCGCTGCGCAGCGGCCGGCCTTCGGTGTCGAAGGGTTGTAGTCCCGCCGGCTCTCCGCGTGCGAAGCGGTAGGCATCGCGTGGCAAGTTGCGCACGCCCAGCGTGTTGGCATCGAATGAAAATGCGGTGTGGACGTGAGTGTCACCGAAATACGGATTGCGCAAAGGATCGGAGGCCCGGCACGGCTCGCGCCGCTCGCCGCGTCGCGGCTCGGCGCCGGCGGCAGGCCCAGCCAAGAGCAGGTTGGCCAGCAAGACGGGAATGATTCTTACCGCCGCAATCATGTCACTCGAACGCGTGCAGGAGAGTCGTCGAAAGGGACTGGCTGCGAAACGGCGTCCGGTAGATCTCCAGCGTGGCTCCGGCCAGCAGACCGCCCGCCACCAGTACGGCGGTCGTGGCGGCCAAGGCTCTCGGGGCTCGCTTGCTCACGGCCCGCACGAGCAGAGTCGAGACAAGCCACAAAGCGACGATATAAAAGCCCGCCTGGGCGAGCAGGAGGGCGGTCACCGGCGGCACCGCGCCCTGGGTGCCCTCCGTGATCATCAACGCGAAGCAGACCCCACCGAGCTGGAGCAGGCGCGCGGTCGGCACCCAGCCGGACTCGATCAAGAAGAAGGGCACCGGCACCACGATCACCGAGGTAAGCCACAGGGCCCACTGTGAAGTTCGCCGCGTCATCTCTAATCTGCCGGCGCCGAGCGTGGCCGGAGAAGCGCCGTGCGCCTTCGACTACACTCAGCCGCGACAGCGTAATAGCCTCGATCGACAGATAGTCCAAGGGGCGACCGACAGACTGGAGGAATCGCAGGCGATGGCACGAATAGTGGGAGATCTCAGGCCCGAAGACGACTACACCCACCCTCTCGGTGACGAGTCGAACTTCAACGAGAGCATGTACTTCAACTTCTTCGACCGCGACCAGTCGATCGGCGGCTG
>PIVZ01000559.1 GCA_003354045.1 bacterium | reverse complement strand
GGCAGGCACTGCCTGCCCTACCACGGATCGGCAGGCACAGAGGGCTGTGCTACCACGGATCGGCAGGCGCAGCCTGCCCTACCTGTCCTTGTCAAGCAGTTCCACCAGGAAAATTCCTGACACCCCATTCGAGACTTGGTGAGGGAGACATCCCGGTTTGTCCCACGTGTTGTGGGTGAGTGTGGCCGTGGATTCGGCCGGGATTCTTGGACTTCGAGACAGCTCTGTGAGCCGATTCGGTGGCTGAGGCGGCCGTGGTTGTCTCGCTGTCGTGGCGTTCGTCGTGGGGAGCCTCATAGGAGCTCCTGTTGCTGTGCGGTGATGAGATCTAGGAGTACGAGTCGCCGCTGTCTTGGGGCGTCATAGAGTCTGATGAGCCACTTCTTGACGTGCTCGACGAGACGATCGGCTTGTTGGCGGAGGAGTTGGAGAAGCTTTCTGGTCCAGAAGGTGCTCTGGAGTGGGATGCCGCCGTAGGCGGCGCGCTCGGCCACGGCTCGGGTGAGATCTTCGAGTCCCTGATCTCGTTCGAGGGCGTCGAAGTGGCGCTCTTCGCGTTCGACCCAGTTTTGGTTCTGGCGTTGTGTGAGCTCCCAGAGCTCTTCGGCGGCTCGCTCGAGATCGATCTCCTCCTGTTGTGTTTGAATGACCTTTGCGAGGTATCGGTGTGCGTGTTTTCGTTGGACGAGGTCTCGTTCGAGCTTGGTGGCGAGGATGGCAGCAGCGCGTCGTATGGCGGCCGGCTGGAAGGTAGCGAGGTAGTCGCGGAGCTTGGCTTTCGGGTCGTGTTCGGTGAGCAGGAATCGTTGGAAGACGTGCTCGATGAGGTCTCTTGCTTCGGGATCCGGCTGTCTTGTTCTGCCTCGCCGGGTTCGCTTTTTGAGGCCCTTGAGGAATGCCTCGTCGCGTCGCCGTTGGTCTTGTGTGGGGCATGCCTGCTGGAGGAGCTGGAGTCGGCTGCGTCCACCCCCTTCGGTCCTTGGCACGGAGTTGGTGGCTGCGGTGTAGGCACGGAGGCTTTCCAGGACGGCACTTCGTAGCAGCGAGTCGTCGTCGGTGTCGTCGAGCTTGAGGGTTCCGACGCGCTGTTCCCAGAGTCCGAAGGCGCCTTCAAGGATGGCCTTGTTCTGTGGGCGTCCTGGTGTGGCGTGGATCATGTCCGTGCCGGCGTCCTGAAGCTTTTGGCGCAGCTCGGAATCGTCGTAGCATGGCCTGTTGTCATGCAAAAGCACTTCAGGAACGATCCCTCCGAGAGTCTCGAGGGAGGCTTCGTAGGCTTTGCGGACGGCTTCTGCGTCCTCCTGTTCGGAGAGGACGATTGCGGTGTCGCATCCGGTGGTCTGGTCGACGATGCCCTGCCAGTTGAAGTAGATCTTCTGCTGGCTTTCGAGGAGCTCTACGGTGATCCACTTGCCGTCGGTGACGAGGACGGTTCCCGGGGTGAGTTTTTGGGTGGATCCACGGTAGCGCGGGGGCTTGCGGGCTCTTGCGCTGATGATCCCGAGGATCTTCAGGAGTCGTGTGATCAGGTTTGGGGCGAGCTCGAAGACTTGGGCGGCGTGGGGGATAAAAGCTCGTGTGGGTCCGACCCATCGCATCCATTCCTCGACGATCTGGCGTGTCGTCTGCGAAGCATCGACGGGCAGGGGCAGGCGCTTCTTCTCTTGCGCCCGGAGGGGCTGGCTCTGTTCCTGTCGGCTCCAGTCGCGCAAGGTGTCGGGAGGGATGCGTACCGCTTGTGCGAAGCTTTCCAGACTTCGCGTCCAGCGGTCTCTGCGCTCTTGTACGAATCGCCGGAAAGGGTCGGCGTAGCTTGTGCGCTCGGGATACTCGACGAGCGAGCCGGGGTGTCGTAGGCGGAATTCGAGCACCTCGACGGTCAAGCGGAGGTGCTCGGCCGTCTCGTCGGGGGGTGTGGGGGTCTGGGCTAGAGGCCGGCCCGGTCGTGCCGCAGCGAGCTGTTCGAGGCACTGGACGAGGCGCTGGCGCTGCTCGTATACGGAGGTGCGATTCGCTCCCACGCTACGGCAGCTCTCGGCGAGTTTCGCGGCGAGGTCGACGCCCGTGTTGTGGGCGATGAATCGAGCGACATCAAGTACGGCCATCATCAGGGTCTTGTGCTCGAGCAGTTGAGGCGATAGCGTGTCCAGGGTCCCCTCCGGAGTCTGTCGGATTTTGTGTTGAACCCACTGTCTCCGAGAAGGGACCTTTTCGCCAAGGCTTTCCGCCTGCCGGAAAGCCTTGAGGCTGGGCCTGCTCCTACCCGAACACCTTCCTCCCCATCAAGTAGACCGCCGGCTGACCGCCTTTGGAGATGACTTTGAACAGCTCGAGGCCTCGGCCCTCAGGATCGAGCAGATCCTGGAAGTCGGCGCCGTGCCCCTGCTCGATGCGCTGGAGGGTCTGCTCATGCCAGCCGTGGAAGCGATCGGCCGGGACGAGGAGCCCTCCGAGCCCGTGGTGGGTGCGCTGGTAGTTGTAGAAGCGGACCCACCGCCCGATCTGGTGGCGACCGTCGGAGAGGTCGGCGAATTCCACCTGGCGCAGCAACTCCTTCTGCACCGTGGCCATCAAGGCCTCCGCCTTGCCGTTGACCTGGGGCTCTTGGGCCAGGTAATGGTCGATGCCGTACTCCTCGAGGAGACTCTCGAACTGGCTCAGGCCGTTCCAGCTGTGGAAGCCGGCGCCGCGATCCGTCATCACGGCCTCGGGCTTGCCGTAGCAGCTGACGGCGGTCTCGAAGGCCTCGATCACTCCGGCCGCGTGCTCGCTCTTGAGAAGAGTCCATCCTGGGATGAAGCGAGAGAAGTCATCGACGATCATCAGCAGGCACTGCTTCTGGCGATGGACGTGGAAGTGGCAGAAGTCGAGGTGGAAGAGCTGAAGCGGCCGGATCGCCTCGTAGCGTCCGGGGTGCTCCTTGCGGCGGTCTCTCGGCTGCACGTAGCCGTGCTCCTCCATGATCGCGCGCACGGTGTTGACCGAGGCCTTGAGCCCCTCGCGTTTGATCTGGTTGCGGATCTGACTGGGTCCAAGCCCCGGTTGTTTGCGCCAGATCTCCAAAATGCGCTGGCGACGTTCCTCTTGGACCGGGTTTGCCGGTGGCTCCTGGGTTGGCGGTGGCTGGCGCTCCGGATTTGCCGGTGGCTCCTGGGTTGCCGGTAGCTCGCGCTCGTCCGGCTTTGCGCTCTCCCCCTGGGCCGACTCTGTCGCCGCCCGTGCCCGTTTCTTGCTCCATTCGTAGATGCTCCATTTGGAGCAGTCATGCTTCTTTGCCGCCTTCTCGGCGCCGAGCTCGTCGGCGTCCTTGAGGATCTCAGACTTCTTGGCCGGGGAATACCGCCGGCCGTTTCGGAGTGACGTCTTCAAGTCCGTCATGGTTACCTCCTAGAGGGATGGCCCTCCCACCTCGTCCAGAGGGCGTCAGGAATAACCCCCTCGCCTGGTGGTGGACAGACTAAGACAAAGACACCTACCACGGATCGGCAGGCACAGAGGGCTGTGCTACCACGGATCGGCAGGCGCAGCCTGCCCTACCACGGATCGGCAGGCGCAGCCTGCCCTAC
>PIVZ01000558.1 GCA_003354045.1 bacterium | reverse complement strand
CCGAGCATCTCATCGAGGCGTACCAGTCGGCATTCACGTTTCCCGGCGCGCCGATTGCAGACAGCTTCGAGCTCGAGGCGCCGGAATCATTCGCCGACAAAGTGTACCGCCAGGTGATCACCACCAGCCGGCTAAAGCCCGTCTACACGATCGGCAAGGGCGTCGCAGTGCTCCCGATCATGGAGCGCCTGCTTTCCAAGCGCGGCCACGAGAAGGCCATGAGGAAACTCTTCAGGGTCAAGAAGCCCGGATAGCGCTCGCCGGCACTCGAGGCCGCGCCCATCGCCTCGCTCGAGCGATGCGATGCACACGGCCTCATCGCCGCCGCTCGCCCGGCTCGAGCAGGCGCCGGGCAAAGCCCCGCGTTTACCCTACTCGACGGGCATAAGCCGCTGATATATAACACGAAAACCATAGCCCCCGGCGGGATTGAGTCGTATTGTCAGTGCTGTGGATTTGACGAACGAGGAGCTGCTGGACTAGGTTAACCTAGTTATGGTGATGGTACCCATTCATCAGGCCAAGGCCCAGCTCTCGCGACTCATCCAAAGTGCCTGCGAGGGCGAAGAGGTCGTCATTGCGCGCGGCCGCGAGCCGGTCGTGCGTTTGGTCCCGGTCGAGCACGCGACACCCGCACGCCGCTTCGGCGCCATGCGCGGCAAGGTTCACGTCGATGAAAGCTTCTTCGAGTCGCTGCCGGACGAAGAGCTTGCGGCCTGGGAGAAGTAACCTTTGCGACTGCTACTCGACACACATGCCTTTCTGTGGTGGCTCGAAGGCAACCGGCGTTTGTCCAAGAAGGCACGCGGCACGATCGCAGACCAGTTGAACACCGTATTCCTCAGTGCGGCCTCCGGCTGGGAAATCACGACGAAGTTCCGACTGGGGAAATTGCCGGGCGCCGCGGAGATCGTCGATGACATCCAATCCGTTGCTCTGTCTCAAGCATTCTCGCCACTGCCGATCACACTCGTGCACGCGCAGCGCGCTGGTTTGTTGCCCGGACTACACCGCGATCCTTTCGATCGCATGCTGGTGGCCCAGGCCCAGAGCGAAGGCCTGGTGCTGGTATCTAACGACAAGATGCTCGACGAATACGGCACTCGCCGGCTGTGGTGAACGCACGGTCAGTACCGGTCGATGATCCCGGTGGCGAAGTCTCTTAGCTGGCGCTCTGGGTCGTCGGTTACCTGAATGGCGTAGTGGGACAGCCCGGCGTCCTCCAGAGCGTGGATGCGCGCGATGAGTTCGTCGGGCTCGCCGATGTTCGCTGCGGCTTCGGCCATTGCCGGTGTGATGAACTGCTTTTCCTCCTCGCGCGCATAGACGAGGTGACCCGTGTGCAGGATCAGATGTCTGTTCTCCTCGGGCAACGAGGCGACATAGGCCTTGTAGCGCTCCACGTCCGCTTCGGTCTCCGGCGACATCGGTATCGGCGCCCCGCCCCATTCGACGATGAAGTGGTAAGCATTGGTGACGAAGGGCGCAACCGAGTCGAGGACACGCGCGCTGGCACTGGTCTCCCCGGGCGCGAGCACCGCCGTGGGATAGACGCCTTTCATCGGCACGTCGTCACCGCTACGGCCGGCTTGCTCCGCCGCTTGAACGACGCCGGCTCGAAACATGCCGACGAGCTCGGGAGTAAGCCCCCACACCATGTGCCCGTCGAGCTCGCGGCCGCAGAACTCCATGCCCTTCGGCTGAAAGGCACTGAGCGTTATCGGGATCCGGTCGCGCAGGTTTATGAACCCGCCTTCGGGGTGCAAGAAACGAACGGCCGTCTCGCGGCCCTCGGCCTTCATCTCCGCAGTCTCACCGTCGAGAAGCCGGCGGATCAGACGCACGTCGCGGACCATCGCCGAGAACTTCACGGGCGGCATGCCCATGGTGAGCCGCGCCGTATTGCCGACACCCACACCGAGCTCCACGCGGCCCGGCGCGAGTTGGTTGATGGTCGCTATCGAGTGCGCAATGGTCGGGGCCATTCGTGTGCTCACGACGGCGACCCCGGTACCGAGTCGAATACGCTCCGTCACGTGGGCGGCCAGCGCCATCGTCGCGTAGACGTCGGAGTAGATCATCTGTGAGTCGTAGAACCAGGCCTGGTCGTAACCGACATCCTCGGCCAGTCGGACCAGGGCGTGGTCTTCGACCCGGGAAGCGAACACAGCTCCAAATTCCATCTCTAACTGCCTCCTCGGCTCAGTCTCTCGTCACGGTAGCGGTTGATCGCTGCATGCCATGGGCCAGCTTCCTATCCGACGCATCGGACAAGACAGCCACGCCTCAACATAGGCCGGCGGCGGGCACTATGTAAGCCGGCTTGGCAAGGGGCCACCCGCCCCATCGGACGCGGCCACGTGGATTGACCCGCCTCGATCCCCCCCCCCGAGGTGTGCTTCCCCCTTCTACGAGCAATGGAACCGCTCTAGACTTCGCCCATGCCAAAGCTCAGTAAGCTCAGTCGCTCGGTCGAAGGAAAGAATGTCATCGTAACAGGGGCAGCCAGTGGAATCGGCCGAGCCACCGCCGAACTCTTCTCCGATGAAGGCGCACAGGTGGCCGCCATCGACATCAACGCGGAAGAGCTCGCCGTCGTCGTCGCGACCATAACCAACGCCGGAGGCAAAGCGCGCGCGTGGACCCTGGACATAAGCGACGGCGCGCAGGTGAGCAAGGTCACTGCCGAGATCATGGACGCCTTCGGCGGCCTCGACATCCTCGTCAACAACGCCGGGATAAGCGTGGCCTGTCCGATCGAACTCGACGACTACGAGAGCTGGTGGCAGAAGGCCCTCGACGTAAACCTCAGCGGGGGAATGCACCTGATCCGCGCCTGCCTCTCACGACTTCAAGCAAGCGGCGCCGGCCGCATCATCAATCTGGCCTCCACCGAAGGCCTCGGTGCAACCGCCATGGCCAGTCCGTATACGGCCAGCAAGCACGGCGTAGTCGGGCTGACCCGCGGTTTGGCTGTCGAGCTCGGCAGCACAGGCGTGACCGTGAACTGCGTTTGCCCGGGCCCCATCAAAACCGGCATGACCGCGCCGATCCCGGAGAAAGACAAGACCAAGTTCGCCCGGCGCCGCGTTCCGCTTCGCCGCTACGGCGAGCCCGAGGAGATCGCCCACGCAATCCTCAGCCTCGCCCTCCCCGCCGCCTCCTACATCAACGGTGCCGTCATAGTCGTAGACGGCGGCCTGACGGTACAGAACACGTAAGCGCTGACGAGTTCGCCCGACTGCCCGAGAACTGATCCCGCCTACTCTCGCCTACAGCAACTTGTCGAGCGGCTTTCCGGTGTCCGCGCTTCGCTCCGTCATCCACTGGATCATGTCGGCCGGAGCCTGGACACACTGGTCTTCCGGCTTGCGCACCAGGGTGATCGCCTCGGTCGGACAGGTGTTCACGCATACGCCGCAGCCGATGCAGTTCTCCCGGTTCACTTCGCTGTAGCCTTCGTCGAGTTCGGCGATCGCGTTGGCCGGACAGCGATCGTCTATGCAGGTCCCACAGGCCGAGCATGAATCCGGATCGATGGCAGCCCAGTAGTTCGACCTGGCGAGC